>JAHFTI010000065.1 GCA_023265535.1 Opitutaceae bacterium | reverse complement strand
CATCAACGGCGTGAACATCTGGGAGGACGCCTCCACCGACGCCGCCCTCGTCACCACCCTCCAGCCCCCGGGCAATGGCAACACCGGCTTCACCGCCACGGTCGCCGGCGATTCCGCCGCAGTGGGCCGCACCATCGTCGAGGTCTACGACTACCCCTGAGAAATCAAGCCTCACGTCGCGGTACGGGAACGCGCATCACCTACGCCGCGGCCTGAGGCCCCTCCTCGTCCCCCGCCCATCGGACAGGTTCATCGCGGCCGCACTTCGATACTTCCCTTCATCGCGGCGCGGACCTAAGCCGCCGCCACAGGAGTGTCGCCATCCAAAGCGTAGCCTGAATACCAGCCACCACTGCACAGCCCAGCCACCAATCCATCCAAGGTGAGAAGAGGACTATGGCCACATAGGACAACAAAGTCCCAATCACAAACGAGAGCAAGGGGTACGCTCCGATCACACAAATCCACCCCACATATGGCAGGCGTCGGCACCTGTCCTCGGTCATGAGGCTCCCAAGCACAAAGATCACCAGGCACGCATGCGCCAGGTACCCCCATTGCAGCAGCCCCTTGTCCGCCTGCGGCCACAGCCAGGACAGCCAGGGCGCACTCTCCTCAAAACGATACGACCTGCGCACCAACAGGCAGAGCAGCAGCGTGGCCACCGCAAGCCCCAACACCCAGATGTTCGCTGCGGAGCGTCGCATCCAAAGCTCCCGGTTCTGGCTCAGCCACATTCCAGCGACAAAGAGCACTTGCCACGAAAGCGGATGGAAAAAGCCGTCATGCCAGGTTTCCAGCGACCACACGCCTTGGGTGATCCCGTATATGGCTGCACTCACCAGAAGGCTGGAGTGCCTACAGCGACGCTCCAGGGTCAGCATCGGAACAGACAGCACCAGGAGCACAATGAACAGGACCAGCACATGTGCGAAGCGAGGAATCTGCCCGAGGCTCAGCGTGTCGCCCACCCATCGCAGCGGCTCGACCTCAAAACCTGCCAGGCCGGGATATAGCCAGGGCCCCACGAGGGGAGCATCCCAAAAAGGCCCACCCCTCAACAGCAGGAAAGCGCCGACAACCAACACCAAGGTGCCCCCATACAACACCAGCGCTCGCTTGCAGGCATGCAGCCACACCCGCCCTGTACTCGCCTGCCCCAAACGCCAGGAGTAGGACTCCGCCGTTGCAAAACCACTGAGTAGCACAAACCAGGCTGCCACATCCGAAAACCCCAGCATGGCAGGAGTGAAACGCTGCAGCGGGTGGGCCGGCAGATGATCGATGCACATGATCACCAGGGCCACCCCGCGCCAGAAATCCACGAGCCGCCAGCGGAGGCGTTTGGGGTCCGCCGCGGGCTCCATGGCTCCGGCCCCCCCCTGCCCAATTTCCTGCACGCGGCTCATGGGCGTGTAAATTTCCGCAGCCTCCCGCTGTCAAGAGTTATGCCTGGCAGCGGCTTCCGCAGCTTGGGTCTGGATGGAGCCCCAGCGCAGCAGGGCGCACGCCGTTTTTTCTCCAAAGATATCCGCCCATTCTCAACCCGCCCCCCTCGCCAATGCTGCACCCGTGCCTTTGCCTTGGGCTCCCCAACCCTCCGCATCCGCGGCCCCAAGTCCCCCCAGCCCTGCCACCGACCGTCTCCGTGCCCAACCGCACCTCCACCATGTCCCTCCGCCCGCTCCCGACGCTCACCCGCTCGCTGTTCCGCTCCCTAGTCCTCACCCTGGCCCTGGCCACCCGCCTGCTCACGGCCGCCCCCCTCGCCGACAGCAACACCGAAGTCGGCGACAAACCCCTCGTCGCCGCCGCCACCGCCGACACAACACCGGCAGCGGTCACCCCCGTGGTCGCGCCCGCGGCCAACGAGTGGCCCTCCACCCCTGTGCCGGCAACGACAGCGAACGCCGTCGCCTCTCCCGCCAGCTCCATCGACGCCCCTGTCTCCCCGGGCGCCCTCCCCCAGGTCTACGCCCTGCTCAATTACCTCAACTCCGTCAAGGGCACCGCCATGCTCGCGGGCCAGCACACCACCGTGAAATGGGAGGGCACCGACGCCTGGGACATCCCCACGGCCGAACTCGCCTGGCTCCAGGCCAACACCGGCAAGCTCCCCGCCGTGCGCGGCTTCGACTTCATGTTCCTCAACGACCCGCAATGCGTCGATTCCGGCACCGGCCTCCCGCTCCAGAAAATCGCGCGCGACGCCCTGCGCTGGCACCGCGCCGGCGGCATCGTCACCATCCACTGGCACTGGAAGATGGGCACCTTCACCAGCAACCGGTCCCTCTTCAATTTCTACGTCATGAACGGCTCCGTCCCCGCCACCGACTGGGACCTCGCCAAGGGCCTCACCCCCGGCACCCCCGAGAACACCAAGTTCAACACCGACATGGACGCCGTCGCCGCCGAGCTCAAGGTCCTGCGCGACGCCGGCGTGCCCGTCATCTGGCGCCCCTTCCACGAATGCTCCGGAAACTGGTTCTGGTGGAGCGCCTGGTACAACCCCGCCACCGCCCGCGTCGAGAAACGCCCCGAGCTCTTCAAGCAGGCCTGGCGCTACATGTTCGACCGCCTCACGCGCGTCCACGGCCTCACCAACCTGCTCTGGGAATACAACCCCAACGAGGGCGCCGGCGAGGTCGCCGCCTGGTATCCAGGAGATGAATACGTCGACATGATTTCGGTCGACGTCTACCCCTCCAACGGCACCCACCCCACCTACGCCTCCACCTACGCCTCCTTCAACGCCCTCACCGGCGGGCGCAAGGTCGTCGCCATGTCCGAGAACGGCGCCATCCCCGACCCCGACAACGCCCACGCCGAGGGCGCCGCTTGGTCCTACTTCGCCACCTGGAGCGGCGATTTCCTCATGAAGGCCACCGCCTCCGGCGTCGCCGCCGACTCCCTCTCCGTCGCCAACAACCTCAACTTCATCAAGCGCGTCTACGCCCACGAACGCGTCATCACCCTCGACGAATTGCCCGCCCTCTTCGGCCCCGCCAACGACCGCATCGTCAACATCTCCACGCGCGGCCCCGTCGGCCTCACCGCCCAGCCCATGATCGGCGGCTTCGTCATCAAGGGCAGCCAGCACAAGCGCATCCTCCTGCGCGCCGCCGGCCCCGCCCTCTCGTTCTTCGGCGTTCCCGACACCCTCGCCGACCCCATCCTCGAACTCTACGACGGCTCCAACACCCTCATCGCCTCCAACGACAACTGGGGCGCCGACACCGCCACCGCCGCCGCCCTCACCCAGGCCTTCGCCGACACCGGCGCCTTCGACCAGCTCACCCTCGGCGGCAGCCCCGTCGACACCTGGCCCGACGCCTCCAAGGACGCAGCCCTCCTGCTCATCCTCCCTCCGGGCAACTACACCGCCCAGATCAAACCCAGGACCCCGGGCCAGTCCGGCACCGCCATGATCGAGATCTACGACGCCGACCTCGCCAGCAGCGGCTCCACCCTCGTCAACATCTCCACCCTCTGCGACGTCCGCTCCCCCGCCGCCAACCCCGTCGCCGGCTTCATCTCGAAGGGACGCTCCCGCCGCGTCCTCGTACGCGGCGCCGGCCCCGCCCTCGCCGCCTTCGGCGTCTCCCCCCTCCTCACCGACCCCGCCCTGCTCCTCCAGCAGGCCGGCACGGGCACCACCCTCGCCTCCAACGATGACTGGGCCTCAGACACCGCCCTGCGCAACGCCTTCGCCGCCACCGGCGCCTTCGACGCCTACACCGACCAGGGCCAGGCCCGCAATTTCTGGTCAGCCAACTCCAAGGACGCCGCCTTCACCACCACCCTCGACGGCGGCTCCTTCACCGCAACCCTCTCGGGACCTGCTGACAACACCGGACGCGCCATCCTGGAAATCTACGATTATCCCTGAGGCCTCGTGGGTGTTTCCAACCCCCGCGGGCGGGTGTCTCTTACCATTCCCTGACAAGAATTACATTTGCCCCCAACGGCCTCGACGTTGATAATGACCAAGTGATGTCCCTTCACCACCCCACGATTTCAACGCTTCGAGGCTCGGGATCCGCCCTCCAGCGCGCGTTCACCCTCGTCGAAATCATGATCGTGGTGGTGATCATCGGCCTGCTCGCCGCCCTCGCCATTCCCGCCTTCAAGCGCATCCACCAAACCTCCCAGGACCGCACCGTCCTGAACAACGCGAGGCAGATCTCCTCCGCTGCAGACCAATACTTTATGGAAATGGGGGTCTCCTCCGTGGCCCTCGCCACCCTCATCGGGCGGACCAACTACATCAAGGACTTCCAGACCGTCGCAAGCGAGACCTACCCGACCGACGTGATCGCCGGCACCACCATCACCATCACGGGCGTGGGCGGCGCAAGGACCATCACTTACGAGCACTGAGCGGTGCCGTGATTTGCCCGGGCAACATCGATTTTCTCCTGTGCATTTTCACAACTCATTAGGAGAACTGATTCAGCGCTATTAGCATTACTCAAAGCCCTTATTGGGCTGCGCAATGTGCTTGCGCATGGCTTGTCGACTGCTGTGCGTCTATTGGGCCAAAGGCACTAACTGCTTGCTCATTGCTTGCGCGAGTGGCCATTAAGACGGGACAACGTTAACTGTCCCCATGGAACAAACCCTCGCCATCGATCTCATCTACGTCATGGCCTACTGCCTTGGCGGCCTGGGCTTCGCCCTCGGACCCTTCCTTGTGGTCTGGGCTCTGGCCCTGCGCGGCACACGCCAGTACGCCAACAAGAACGGCCAGTTCATCGAGTGCGGCATGGAGCCCATCGGTGACGCCTGGATCCGCTACTCCGCGGCCTACTACCTGTACGCCCTCGTCTTCGTCGCCTTCGCCGTCGACGTGCTCTTCCTCATTCCCGTCGCCCTCGTCTACAACCGTCTTCCGCAGTATCCCGTTCGCGATTTCGTGGAAGTGGTCATGTTTGTCGGCATCCTCTCACTTGTAATTGTCTACGCCTGGAAAAAAGGAGTTTTCGAATGGAACCGAATCAACCCGACTCGTCCGAGGTCATGAAGCTCGCGAAGTTTGCGAAGCTCGAGGACCTACTGGCCCTCGGCCGCGCAAACTCGCTCTGGCCCCTCACCTTCGGCCTCGCCTGCTGCGCCATCGAGATGATGGCGACCGGCATGTCACGCTGGGATCTCTCCCGCTTCGGCGCGGAGGTCTTCCGTCCCTCGCCGCGCCAGGCCGACGTCATGATCGTCGCCGGCACCGTCAACAAGAAGATGGCCCCCGCCATCAAGACGCTCTACGACCAGATGCCTGAGCCCAAGTGGGTCATCGCCATGGGCAACTGCGCCATCTCCGGCGGCCCCTTCGTCTACCCCGGCCAGTACTCCGTCGTCGAGGGCGTCGACAAGCTCTTCCCCGTCGACGTCTACGTCCCCGGTTGCCCCCCGCGCCCCGAGGCGCTCATCGAGGGCATCCTCCAGCTGGAACAAAAACTCACCGGCAAACGCCGCTGGCCCACCGTCGAGATCCCATGAGCCTCATCGAGCAACTCGCCGCAGACCTGAGCCCGCTCGCGGTCGCAGCCTTCACACCGCTGCCTCCCCTGCCCAAGCCGGCTCCCGCCAAACCCGCCGCCGCACCCGCAGCCACCGGCACCGCCGCAGCAGCTGCGCCCGCAGCGAAGGACGGGCCGCCCGCGGCACCGCCGCCCGAGCCTGTGCAGGTCCTCGACTTCGCCTCCAAGGGCGTGCACCTCGACGTCTGCATCACGCCCGACAAGGTCGTCGAGGCCGCGCAGATCCTCGATCGCCACGGCTTCGCCATCGACGCCGTCAGCGGCCAGGACTGGCTCGCCCAGGGCCTCATGGAGGTCATCTACGACTTCCTCCATTTCCAGAGCGGCGAACGCGTCGTCTACCGCACCCGCATCCCGCGCGCGGAACCCCGCGTCGCCACCATCTCCGAGGTCTTCCCCGGCGCCAACTGGCACGAGCGCGAGACCCACGACATGTTCGGCATCGTCTTTGTCGGCCACCCGAACCTGACCCCCTTCCTCCTCCCTGACGACGCCGACTTCCATCCTCTCAGAAAGGATTACAACCCGTGATCGCACCCAATTACCTTCCGACCGGGGCGTCCAACGAGACCTTCACGCTCAATCTCGGGCCGCAGCACCCCGCCACGCACGGCGTGCTCCGCGCCAAGCTCGAGATGGACGGCGAGTACATCCGCAAGTGCGAGATCGTGCCCGGCTACATCCACCGCATGCATGAGAAGATGGGCGAGAACCGGACCTGGGTCCAGTACCTGCCCAACACCTCCCGCATGGATTACCTCGCCGCCATGGCCTACACGCACGCCTACGTCGGCGTCGTGGAACGCGCCCTGAAGATCGAGGTTCCCGAGCGCGCCGAGTACATCCGCGTCATCACCTCCGAGCTCAACCGCATCAGCTCCCACCTCGTCGGCTGGGGCGCCTTCGTCATGGACCTCGGCGGCTTCACGCCGATCCTCTACGCATTCGACGACCGCGAGAAGATCCTCGACCTGCTCGAGGCCGTCACCGGCGCGCGCCTCACCTATTGCTACTACCGCTTCGGCGGCCTCTGCAATGACGTGGACCAGGCCTTCGTCGACGGCACCAAGGCCTTCGTCAAGCACATGCGCCCGCGCATGAAGTTCTACAAGAACCTCGTCACGGACAATATCATCCTGCGCAAGCGCCTCGAGGGCATCGGCCCCATCAGCGCCGAGATGTGCCGCAAGTACGGCGCCTGCGGCCCCGTGCTGCGCGGCTCCGGCGTCGCCTACGACGTGCGCAAGGCCGAGCCCTATTCGATCTACAACCGGTTCGACTTCGACATCCCCCACTATCCGGAGGGTGACTCCATGGCCCGCTACCTCGTGCGCATGGACGAGATCGAGCAGAGCCTGCGCATCATCGAGCAGGCCATCGAGAAGCTTCCCGAGGGGCCCATCATGGCCGCCAAGGTGCCGAAGGTCTTCCGCCTTCCCGTCGGCGACTACTGCTACGCCACCGAGGCCGGCCGCGGCCGCTTCCTGGTGCGCGTCACCTCCGACGGCAAGGACAACCCCTACCGCGTGCGCCTCCGCACACCCTGCTTCTGCAACCTCTCCCTCTTCGAGGAAGCCTGCGAGGGCATGCTCCTCGCCGACGCCCTCGCACTCATGGGCAGCCTCGACCTCGTGATCCCCGACATCGATCGCTGATCACCCACGACGCCTCACCGGCCTCCGTCCCCTCCGCTCCCGTCCGCCGTACTCCGTCTCACAATGGACAGTCTTCCCAAGTTCATTCAAATCGTCACACCAGACGCCCTCGAGCCCTTTGTCATGCACTACTGGCAATGGCTCGTGCTGGCTCTCTGCGCCGTGGGCATGCTTGCCTTCGTCGGCCTGAACGCCGCCTACCTCGTGTGGGTGGAGCGCAAGGGCGCGGGCCGTTTCCAGCGCCGCCCCGGCCCGACCGAGGCCGGCTACGCGGGACTCCTGCAGCCCATCGCCGACGCCATCAAGCTCATGTCCAAGCAGGTCATGGTGCCGCCCGGCGCCGACGCCCTGCTCTTCCGCATGGCCCCCGCCATGGTGCTGGCTCCGGCACTCATGTGCCTCGCGGTGATTCCGTTCTCGGAGACGGCCTTCGTCGGTCGCGACATCGACATGGGCCTGATCATGGTCTTTTCCTTCGGCTCCATCAACGTCATGGCGATCATGCTCGGCGGCTGGGCCTCGCGCAACAAGTACGCCATCATGTCGGCGGCGCGCGTCGTCTCCCAGAACGTCGCCTACGAGATCCCGATGCTGCTCGTCATCATCACCGTCCTCATGATGACCGGCACGATGAACCTGAACGAGATCGAGCGTCAGCAGACCGGCGGCTTCTGGAACTGGAATCTCTTCTCGGGTATCTGGACCGGCCACAACATCCTGATGCCGCTGACCTTCCTGGTCTTCTACATCTGCATGCTCGCCGAGACCAACCGCGCCCCCTTCGACATGGCCGAGGCCGAGTCCGAACTCGTCGCCGGCGCCTTCACCGAATACGCTGGCATGGGCTTCGGCGTCTTCTTCATGGGTGAGTACGCCAACATCGTCGTCGGCTGCGCCATGGCCACCGTGCTCTTCCTCGGCGGCTGGGCCTCCCCCTTCGGTGCCTTCGAAAGCCCCTACCTATTCTTCCTCTCCAACGGCGTGTGGTGGTTCCTGCTCAAGATGTACGTGCTCATCTTCGCCGTCGTCTGGATCCGCTGGACCTTCCCCCGCACCCAATTCTACGGACTGCTCAACCTGTCCTGGAAGATCCTCATCCCGCTCTCCCTGTTCACGCTCCTGCTGACCAGCGCCGCGGTGAAACTCTTCTGACGTCCCCCACCGAGCCATGAACCTCATCAAGGAAACTTTCCTCGGCGCAAAGACGCTCGCCACCGGCATGAAGCTCACGATCCGTGAGTTCTTCAAGCCGACCATCACCACCCACTATCCCCACCAGACGCTCCCGATCCCGCCCGCCTTCCGCGGTCACATCGAGCTGAAGTGGAACGCCGAGACCGGCCGCCCCAACTGCACCGCCTGCGGCATCTGCGAAAAGGCCTGCCCCTCGGCCTGCATCGACCTCGACGGCGTGAAGCCCGCGGGCGAGAAGAAGAAGGTCGTCACCGACTACCACCTCGACTACACGCTGTGCTCCCTGTGCTCCCTGTGCATCGAGGCCTGCCCCTTCGACGCCATCCAGCACTCCCCGCGCTACAACCTCGCCAGCGTGCCCAACATCTGGAGCAACATGGACCTGGTCGAGCGCTACAAGGAACAGGCCACCCGCGCCGGCAAGCCGTGGTTCATCCCGGACAAGGAGGAGGCCGCCCGCTTCGCCGCTGAGGAGGCCGCAGCTGCCGCCGCAAAGGCCAAGGCCGCCGCCGCCGCGAAGGCTGCCGCAGCAGCCGCTGCTGCCGCCACCCCCGCACCCGTCGCCGCCGCTCCAGCTCCAGCCGCCGTCGCTCCTGCCACCGCACCCGCTGCCGCAGCAGCGGCACCCTCCGTAGCTGCGCCCGCAGCGAAGGATGGGCAACCCAGCTCCTAATCTCCACGCACCGACCTCCGACGTCCGTCCTCCGACATCCGATATCCGGCGTCCGTCCTCCGTCCCATGAATTCCTTCCCCTTCCTCGACTGGGTCATCCTGATCCTCTTCCTCGTGTTCGCCGCCGCCACCGTTGGCGGCGCGCTCATTGCGGTGAACACCCTGCGCATCATCCGCAGCGTCTGCGGCCTGGCCATGTCCTGCATCGGCCTCGGCGGCCTCTTCTACTTCCTCAACAGCCCCTTCCTGGCGCTGATGGAGATCCTCATCTACGTCGGAGCCGTCTGCGTCACCATCATCTTCGCCGTGATGCTCGCCGAACCTGACGAGCCCACCCCCGAGAAGACCACCAAACCCTATCCCGTCTTCGGCGTGCTCGCCGGCGGCCTCGTCGGCTTCGGCATCTTCTACGCCCTCGTCCGCCTCACCGTCACCACCGTCTGGCCCAACCCCGCTGCCCGTCTCAATGATGGCTCCGTCAAGGCCATCGGCGAGGCCCTGCTCACGACCTACTCCCTGCCCTTCGAACTGATCTCCCTCGTGTTGCTGGTCGCCATCCTGGGCGCCCTGGTCATCGCGCGCGGCGGCCGCCACAAGGAATAATCGCCATGAACCTGCACACCCAACCGCACGTTTACCTGCTCATCGCGGCCTTCCTGTTCGCGACCGGCATCTACGGCTTCCTGCGCCGCCGCACCCTGGTCGGCATGCTCATCTCCGGCGAGATCATCTTCGCGGCCGCCTCGCTGAACATGATGACCTTCGCGCGCTTCTACGCGCCCGATCCCGCCGCCGGCCAGATCTTCGTCCTCTTCATCATGGGTCTCGCCGCCGCCGAGGTGGCCATCGCCCTCTCCCTCATCATCGCGGTCTACCGCAACTACCGCTCCATCCAAGCCAAGGAGCTCTCCGAGCTCGAGGGCTAAGCACACCGCCATGGACGCCATCCAAGACATTCGCCTCCCGCTCGCCATCCTGGCCCCGCTCGTCGGTGCCGGCCTCGTCATGGCCACGGGCAAAAAGCCCAACCTCCGCGAAGGCTGCTCCTTCCTCGCCGCGCTGATCATGTTCAGCGTCATCGCCTGGATGCTGCCCGACGTGATGAAGGGCCAGACCCTCCGCTACACGCTCTTCGACATCCTCCCCGGCCTCAGCCTCACGCTGCGCGCAGACGCGATGTCGATGATCTTCGCGGGCGCCGCCTCCTTCCTCTGGATGCTCGCCGTCTTCTACTCGGCCGGCTACATGCGCGGCCACCACGAGGCCAACCAGACGCGCTTCAACACCTGCTTCGCCCTCGCCCTGTTTGGCGCCATCGGCTGCGCCTTCTCGGACAATCTCCTGACGATGTACTTCTTCTACGAGGTCGTCTCCATCGTCACCTACCCGCTCGTCGCCCACCACCAGGACGCCGAGGGCTACGAGGGCGCCAAGAAGTACATGGTGTACCTGACCACCACCGCCAAGGGCCTCGTGCTCCCCGCCATGGTGATCATCTACGTCATCACCGGCACCCTCGACTACCCGACCAATGTCCACAGCGGCATCACCGGCCTCGCCCAGGGCAACCAGTGCCTCGTCACCATCGCCTACGCCGCCTGCATCCTCGGCTTCGCCAAGAACGGCGTCATGCCCTTCCACTCCTGGCTGCCCAGCGCCATGGTGGCCCCGACCCCCGTCTCCGCGCTGCTCCACGCCGTGGCCGTCGTGAAGGTCGGTGTCTTCTCCACCACGCGCGTCATGCTCTACGGCTTCGGCGTCGACACGATGCAGGCCTTCAACCTCGGCATCCCCACCGCCTACTTCGTCGGCATCACCATCCTGGTCGCCTCCGTCATCGCCCTCTCCAAGGACAACCTCAAGGCCCGGCTCGCCTACTCCACCGTCTCCCAGCTCTCCTACATCATCCTCGGCGTGGCCCTGCTCACCCCGACCGGTGTCGAGGGCGGCCTGCTGCACATCGCGGCCCACGCCTTCGCCAAGATCACCCTCTTCTTCTGCGCCGGCGCCATCTACGTCGCCGCCCACAAGAAGGACATCTCCGAGATGTCCGGCCTCGGCCGCGTGATGCCCTTCACCTTCGGCGCCTTCGCCGTCGCCTCGCTCTCCATGATCGGCGTCCCCGGCTCCGGCGGCT
This sequence comes from Opitutaceae bacterium, assembly GCA_023265535.1. Classification (GTDB taxonomy): domain Bacteria; phylum Verrucomicrobiota; class Verrucomicrobiia; order Opitutales; family Opitutaceae; genus MWDT01. Next base: position 1,053 of record JAHFTI010000065.1, on the reverse strand, counting down.
TTGTATCCAAGATTTACCTACTCGTCGGCGCCATGGATGCCGGCCAGGTCGGCATCCTCGTGATCCTGGTCGCCTCCACGATCCTCAACGCCGCCTACTTCACGCCCATCGTCTACACCGCCTTCTTCGGAAAGCTGTCCCACCACGATGAGCACCACCTCCACGGCGAGGCCCATCCCTCCATGGTCATCCCGCTGTGCATCACCGCGGTGATCTCCATCGTGATCGGCTTCTACCCCGACCTCTTCCTCAACCTGGCCAAAGCCGTCTTCTGATGAATCTCGTCTCCCTCATCGACTTCCTGCGCGACCGCCTGGGCCTTGTCATCAAGCTCAGCCTCGGCCTGCTCGCCGCCCTCTGCGCCTACGACATCTACCGCGTGTACGGCCCCCACGGCCACGACGCAGCCGCTGCCGCCCATGGCGCCGCCCCTGCCGAAGCCACCGCCGGCCACGCGCCCGCTGCATCCCATGGATTTTTGCAGTCCCTTTACCACATCGCCGAGACCCAGCCCGTCTTCTGGGCCCTCTTCGGCTTCGTCGCCTGTGTTATCATCGTCTACGTGTCCAAATGGTACGGCCACCTGAAGATCGGCAACACCGAGATCATGACCCGCGAGGATTACTACAATGAGTGAGCTCTGGTTTCACCCCGCACTGTTCTTTATTGTCGGCGCAGTCCTGCTGCCGCTGATCCCCGCGTCCTTCCGCAAGGCCGTCCTCCTCGCGGTGCCGATCGCCGCCTTCGCCCGCATCCTCACGATGCACCAGGGCACCTTCGGCGTGATCGAGCTTGGCATCTTCAGCGGCAAGAACGCCCTCGTCTTCGGCCGCGTCGACAACCTCAGCCAGATCTTCGCCCACATCATGGGCCTGATGGCCATCATCGGCACCCTCTACGGGCTGCACGTGAAGCGCGCCGTCGAGCACTCCGCCGCCTGGCTCTACGTCGGCGGCTCCATCGGCGCCCTCTACGCCGGTGACCTGATCTCGCTCTTCGTCTTCTGGGAGCTGATGGCCATCGCCTCCACCTTCCTCATCTGGTTCCGCGGAC
>JAHFTI010000532.1 GCA_023265535.1 Opitutaceae bacterium | reverse complement strand
CTGCGGCGAAGGCGGAGTTGAGAAGAGGTGATTTCATGGGGGGCGCAGCCTATGCCCACCCCCGCCTTTTCTCAAGCGACCGCCCTCCAAATCCGCGGACGAACCGGCGGGCTGGCGGCAGGATCACTCGCAGGGATAACGCAGCCCGATGGCGGCGCGCCAGCGATCGAGCGTCCGCATGTTGCCGAGGGTGTCGCCGGTGGGATTCTCGGGGACCTCACGCAAGCCCTTCGCGAGCGCGGCGGCGAAGGCATCCGCCTCCATCGCATAGAGGGGGCCCGACTCCACGCGGATCATCTCGGGGCACTTCCCGCCGGCGAGGTAGGCCTGCATGCGCGACACGCCACCGTCGACATTGGGCAGGAAGGGATCGGTGACCAGGATCCAGCCGCCCGAGCCATAGACGCGCACCATGCTTTCCTGATGCAGGCTGACGCCGCAGGAGAGCTGGGCCAGCACCCCGTTGCCGAAACGCAGTGTGGCCGCGGCGAGGGTGTCCACGCCGCTCTCGGGGTGCAGCACGGCGGTGCCCTCGAGGTATTCAGGATCCTCATACGGCAGGCCGCTTGCGACGCCCGCGAGGAGGCGTGCGATGGAGGTGGTGTAGCAGCCGACATCAAGGATGCCCCCGCCGCCCAGCTCGAGGTTGAAGAGCCGATGGTCCGGATCGAAGGGGGCGTTGAAGCTGAAAGTGGCCTGGACCAGCTGGAGGTCGCCGATGAGGCCGGAGCGCACGACCTGGAGCAGCTTCTTGGTCTGCGGGTGGCAGCGGTACATGAAGGCCTCCATCAGGAGGACACCCGCGGCGCGGCAGGCGTCGATGGCTTGGGCGGCCTGGGCGGCGTTCATGGCAAGGGGCTTTTCGCAGAGGATGTGCTTGCCGGCGGCGGCGGCCTTGAGGATCCACTCCAGGTGCTGCGGATGGGGCGTGGCGATGTACACGGCACGCACCTCGGGATCAGCAAGGAGGGCCTCATAGGAGCCATGCGCGCGGGCGATGGAATGCCGCGCGGCGAACTCGGCCGCCTTGGAGGCATCGCGGCTACCCACGGCTACCACGGTGCCCGACTGGGAACGCGCGACGCCCTTTGCGAAGGTGCCAGCGATCGTGCCCGCGCCCAGGATGCCCCACTGAAGTCGATTTTCCATGCCCGCCACTAAAGCGAGGAATGGAGGCCCCGCCAGCCGCATTGTGGCGAAATCTTCAGCAACCAAGGGGCCTGGTTCCCGTGCTCTCCCTCAACGCAAGCGGCAGGGAGGGAAAGTGCAGCTGGACGCAGATGCCCGGGCATGCCAGGGGCCACCGTCTGGGCACCGGTCCTTCCAACGCTTGCCAGCGGGGACGCCTTGCTCCGTGCTGGAGCCTCACCCATGGCAGAACCGACCACCAGCCCCCTTCCCCACCCCACGCCGCCGCCGCCGCTGCTCGCGCCCCTCCCGGGCAAGCCGGACACCGACGCGGTGCTGGAGCGCTTCCTGGAGGCGATGGCCGAGAAGAAGATGGAGCTGTACGGCGAGCAGGAGGAGGCGATCCTCGAGCTGCTGGCGGGGCGTAATGTGATCCTGAATACACCGACCGGCTCGGGCAAGTCGCTGGTGGCCTCGGCCTTCCTCTTCCGCACGCTGTGCGCGGGCGAGCGCGGCGTGTACACCTGCCCCATCAAGGCGCTGGTCAACGAGAAGTTCCTTTCGATGTGCCGCGAGTTCGGCCCGGAGAACGTGGGCATGATGACGGGCGACGCCAGCGTGAACCCCAAGGCGCCGATCCTCTGCTGCACCGCCGAGATCCTCGCCAACATCGCCCTCTCACGCGGCGACAAGGCCCCCTTCGCCGCCGTGGTGATGGACGAGTTCCACTACTACTCCGACCACGAGCGCGGCTACGCCTGGCAGGTGCCGCTGCTCACCCTGCCCTCCGCGCGTTTCCTCCTGATGTCGGCGACGCTCGGCGGCACCGCCTTCTTCGAGAAGGAGCTGGAGCGCCTCACGGGGGCCGCCTGCGTGACCGTGCGCAGCGACCGCCGCCCCGTGCCGCTGAAGTTCGAATACTCCGAGACCCCGCTGCAGGAGCGCGTGGCAGAGCTGCTGGTGGAGAAGAAGGCCCCGATCTACATGGTGTACTTCACGCAGCGCTCCGCCTCGGAGGGAGCGCAGGACTGGATGAGCATGAACCTCTGCAGCAAGGAGGAGAAGGCCGCCATCGCCGCCGAGCTCGAGCGCGCCAAGTTCAACAGCCCCTACGGCCGCGAGATGAAACGCTGGATGCGCCACGGCATAGGAGTGCACCACGCCGGACTGCTGCCCAAGTACCGCATCCTCGTGGAGCAGCTCGCCCAGCGCGGCCTGCTCAAGATCATCTGCGGCACCGACACCCTCGGCGTGGGCATCAACGTGCCCATCCGCACGGTCGTCTTCACCCAGCTCTGGAAGTACGACGGCCAGAAGGCGGCGATCCTGAGCGTGCGCGACTTCCGCCAGGTGGCGGGACGCGCGGGACGGCGCGGCTACGATGATGTCGGCCACGTGATCGTGCAGGCCCCCGAGCACATGATCGAGAACAAGCGCGCCGAGGAGAAGGCCGCCAGCGATCCCAAGAAAAAGAAGAAGCTCGTGAAGGCCAAGGCCCCCGAGGGCAGCGTGGGCTGGGACGCCGCCACCTTCGAGAAGCTCATGCAGGCGCCCGCCGAGGCGCTCAGCTCCCGCTTCGACGTCTCCCACGGCATGCTGCTGCAGGTGCTCAGCCGCGACGGCGACGGCTGCCGCGTCATGAGGCAGATCATCGCGGACTGCCACGAGTCCGAGGCGCGCAAGAAGCAGCTGCGCCGCCGCAGCTGGCAGCTCTTCCGTTCGCTGCTCGACAGGAAGATCATCGACTGGATCCCGCCCCAGCCCTCGGGCAGGAAGCTGCGCCTCAACGTCGAGCTGCAGGACGACTTCTCGCTGCACCAGGCCCTCTCGCTCTACCTGCTCGACACGCTGCCCAAGCTCAACCGCGAGTCCCCGGAGTACCCGCTCGACGTGCTGACCCTGTGCGAGGCGATCGTGGAGGACCCCGAGGCCCTGCTGTGCCGCCAGGTGGACAAGCTCAAGAACGCGGCCTTCGAGGAGATGAAGGCGGCGGACGTACCCTTCGAGGAGCGCATGGAAAAACTCGAGCAGATCGAGCATCCGAAGCCCCTGCGCGAATTCCTCTACGAGACCTTCAATGTCTTCGCCGCCGCGCACCCCTGGGTGGAGAAGGAGAACGTGCGCCCCAAGTCGATCGCACGCGAGATGTTCGAGCGCTACCAGAGCTTCGCCGACTACATCCGCGAGTACGGCCTCCAGCGCATGGAGGGCCTGCTGCTGCGTCACCTCATGCAG
>JAHFTI010000531.1 GCA_023265535.1 Opitutaceae bacterium | reverse complement strand
ATCTTCGGTGAGAAGGCCGCCGACGTGAAGGACACCTCCCTGGTCGTCCCCTCCGGCGTCACCGGTATCATCATGGACGTCAAGGTCAGCAGCCGCGTTGACAACCAACCCGACAAGCTGTCCCCCTCCGATCGCCGCCGTCAGACCAAGCAGGTCCAGGAAGAGTACAAGACTCAGATGGACAAGCTGCGCGAGACGCTGACCGAGTCGCTGTCCAACATCCTCCTCGGCGAAAAGATTCCGCTCGACGTGGTCAACGGCCAGACGGGTGAGATCATCATCCCCGCCAACCGCAAGATCACCAAGACGCTCCTCCGCAAGCTCGCCGCCGTCTCCAAGCACGTCGAGATCGACCCGTCCCCGGTTCGCATCAAGATCATGGAGATCATCGGGTCCTTCCAGGCCAAGTTCGACGAGCTCGAGACCGAGCGCGAGCGCAAGGTGGTCAACATCGAGGCAGGTGACGACAACGGCACCGGCGCCATCAAGCAGGTCAAGGTCTACGTCGCCACGAAGGAAAAGCTCCACGTCGGTGACAAGATGGCCGGTCGTCACGGTAACAAGGGTGTGGTCGCCAAGATCGTCCCCGAGGCCGACATGCCCTTCCTCCCGGATGGCACGCCCGTGCAGATCTGTCTTAACCCCCTCGGCGTGCCGTCGCGCATGAACGTGGGTCAGGTGCTTGAAACCCACCTGGGCTGGGCCTGTAAGGTCCTCGGCATGAAGGTCGCAACGCCCGTCTTCGACGGTATCCCCGAGAAGAAGGTCCGCGATTACCTCAAGGAAGCCAAGCTGCCGCACTCCGGCAAGAGCGTGCTCTTTGATGGTCGTACCGGTGAAAAGATCGATCAGGAGGTCGTGGTAGGCTACATCTACATGTTGAAGCTGAACCACTTGGTCTCTCACAAGATCCACGCCCGTGCCGTCGGTCCCTACTCCCTCGTCACCCAGCAGCCGCTGGGCGGCAAGGCGCAGTACGGCGGCCAGCGCTTCGGCGAAATGGAAGTGTGGGCCCTCGAGGCGTACGGCGCCGCCCACACGCTCCAGGAGATGCTCACCGTCAAGTCCGACGACGTCCAGGGCCGCACGAAGATCTACGAGTCCTTGGTCAAGGGTGACAACACCCTCCAGGCCGGCACTCCGGAATCCTTCAACGTCCTTATCAAGGAAATCCAGTCCCTCGGCCTGGATATCCGCCTCTCCAAGAAGGACGCCCTCGGCTTCTCCGCCTAAGCGACCACACGCAACCACCTTAGAGACATTCACGGAGCCTCATACATGAGCATCCAACCTAACGAATCCGCTGGTTCTTCCTCCCATGACCGCAACGAGGCGCGCGCCGCCGTCGGTCTGGAGGAAAACGCCTTCGACTGCGTCTCGATCACCGTCGCCTCTCCGGAGGTGATCCGCAAGTGGTCCAAGGGCGAGGTCAAGAACCCCGAGACCATCAACTACCGCACCTTCAAGCCCGAGCCGGGTGGCCTCTTCTGCCAGAAGATCTTCGGCCCGGTCCGCGACTACGAGTGCGCCTGCGGCAAGTACAAGCGCATCAAGTACAAGGACGTCGTCTGCGATCGCTGCGGCGTCGAGGTCACCATCGCCCGCGTCCGCCGCGAGCGCATGGGCCACATCGAACTCGCCGTTCCTGTCGCCCACATCTGGTTCCTCAAGAGCATGCCCTCCCGCCTGGGCCTGCTCCTCGACATGACCGCCCGCTCCCTCGAGCGCGTCATCTACTACGAGAACTTCATGGTCGTCGATCCGGGCAAGACCCCGCTCGAGCCCAAGCAGCTCCTCACCGACGTCGAGTACCGCCAGGCCCTCGATGAATACGGTGATGACGCCTTCGTCGCCAAGATGGGCGCCGAGGCCGTCCGCGATGTCCTCGTCAAGCAGGACATGGAAGCCACCGTGGTCGAGCTGCAGGAGCAGATGCGCGCCACCCGCTCCAAGCAGATCAAGAAGAAGCTCTCCAAGCGCCTCAAGGTGCTCCAGGGCTTCATCCAGTCCAAGACCCGCCCCGAGTGGATGGTCCTGGAAGTGCTGCCCGTCATTCCGCCGGACCTTCGCCCGCTGGTGCCCCTCGAGGGCGGCCGCTTCGCGACCTCCGACCTGAACGACCTCTACCGCCGCGTCATCAACCGCAACAACCGCCTGCGGAACCTGATGCAGCTGAAGACGCCCGACGTCATCATCCACAACGAGAAGCGCATGCTTCAGGAGGCCGTCGACGCCCTCTTTGACAACGGCCGCCACGGCCGCCCCGTCACCGGCGCCGGCAACCGCCCCCTGAAGTCCCTCTCGGACATGCTCAAGGGCAAGCAGGGCCGCTTCCGCCAGAACCTCCTCGGCAAGCGCGTCGACTACTCCGGCCGTTCGGTCATCGTCATCGGTCCCGAGCTCAAGCTCAGCCAGTGCGGTCTCCCGAAGAAGATGGCGCTCGTTCTCTTCGAGCCGTTCATCATCCGCCGCCTCAAGGAACTCGGCTTCGTGCACACCGTCCGCGGTGCCCGCAAGATGATCGAGAAGAAGTCCCCCGAAGTGTGGGACATCCTCGAGGAAGTCACCAAGGGCCACCCGGTGCTGCTCAACCGCGCACCGACGCTCCACCGTCTCTCGATCCAGGCTTTCGAGCCCGTGCTCATCGAGGGCGAGGCCATCCGCGTCCACCCCCTCGTGTGTACGGCGTACAACGCCGACTTCGACGGTGACCAGATGGCCGTCCACGTCCCCCTCTCCCTCGAGGCGGTCATGGAGTGCAAGCTGCTCATGATGGCGACGAACAACATCTTCTCGCCCTCCTCCGGCAAGCCCATCCTCACGCCCTCCCAGGACATCGTCCTCGGCGCGTACTACCTGTCCCTCGAGCCGCGCAAGAAGCCGGCCAAGGACGTGCACGTGCCGCTGATGGCCAACCTCCAGGAAGTCCTCTTCTGCAAGATCGACGGCGTCCTCAAGGTCCACGATTGGATCGACATTCCGAACCCCGACTACGGCAAAACCGGCACGGTCTTCGGCAACCACGAGAAGCGCGTGCTGCGCACCACCGTGGGTCGCGCCATCTTCAACCAGATCTGGCCCGCCGGTCTCGGCTTCGTGAACTTCGCCGTTCCGAAGTCCAAGCTGGGTGACCTCATTCTGAACACCTACAAGGTGGCCGGCCACGCCGTCACCGTTGAGACGCTCGACAAGCTCAAGGAGCTCGGCTTCCAGACCGCCATGCAGGCCGGTATCTCCATCGGTATCGACGACATGATCATCCCCGAGACGAAGAAGGACATCGTCAAGGATGCCCGCGTCAAGATCACCGAGGTCGAGGGCCAGTTCTCCAAGGGTGTCATCACCGACGGCGAGCGCTACAACAAGGT
>JAHFTI010000530.1 GCA_023265535.1 Opitutaceae bacterium | reverse complement strand
AGCCCCGGGCAATGGAGCCGAGCTGGCCTCGTCCAGAACCGTCAGTCCCTCGAAGAGCGCCACCATGATGTTCATGTCGGTGAAGGCGGTCACCGTCTGCGGGTCGAGGTCGGCGGGTTCCGCGCCATTGCCCAGGATGAGCGTCTGGCTGCGCAGTGCGGCCTCCACGGGTGTCTCACGCTTGGCATGGCAGACGCAAGCCAGTGACAGCAGGAGCAGGGCGCCGACGCCGCGGAGGAAAGTTTGGCTCATAAGGTGCCGGACTGGATACATTAATCATTGCAAGCTTGCAACCGCTTGAGAAACTTCCGGCGTCTTTTCAGCCCTCCAATCCCATTGCCCTATGAATTGGTATTATGCAGTTGATCAGCAGCGTGTCGGCCCCGTCCCGGATGAACAGTTTGCCTCCCTGATCCAGCAGGGTCAGTTGACAGCCGACACCCTTGTTTGGAACGAGACCATGACCGAGTGGAAACGTCTGGTCGAGGTGCGTCCCGACCTGCTCGGCAGCGCCGGCACCGGCGAGGAGATGGAATTTTGCGCGGTCGACGGCAAGGCCTACCCGCGACGTCTCATGCTCCAGTACCAGGGCAAGTGGATCAGCGCGGGCAACCGCGATCTCTTCTTCCAGCGCCTGCGCGAGGGCGTGACCTCCAGCACGGGCGGCATGGTCTATGGCGGCTTCTGGCGCCGGTTCGCGGCGAAGTTCCTCGATGGCGTCATCCTCTGGGTCGTGTCGATGCTCAAGACGGTGCTCGTGGTTCAGCTCTTCTACGGCCACTTCAACCCCTTCATGCCGACGATGGCGCCGCAGGAAAACTGGCCTCTCTACTTCGGCTACCTGGGGGTCAACATGCTGACCGACGTCCTACTCAGCCTTGTCTACAGCTGGTTCTTTCTCGCGAAGTATCAGGCCACGCCCGGCAAGATGGCCCTCGACCTCAAGGTGGTGCGTGCCGACGGCTCACGCCTCAGCAATGGCCGCATCATCGGGCGCTTCTTTGCCGAGTGGATCAGCTGGATCATCTGTTGCATCGGCTACATCATGGCCGGCCTGGACGAGCCCGAGAAGCGCGCCCTGCATGATCGCATCTGCGACACCCGCGTGATCAAGACCAGCAAGTGAAAAGCGCAGCAGCCACAGGGCCCACCATCCCCTGCCCCAAGTGCAGGAAGGTGTTCAAGGCCGAGAACTGGCATCGCGACGGAATGCCGTGCTGCCAGCGCTGCTCCACCGTTTACGAGCTCGTCGATTTTCCGGCGCTCTACCAGAGCCCGGAAAACCGGCCCGAGTCGACGGCCGCCGCCCTGCCGGAGGACGCCAGCTGCTTCTTCCATGCGCAGAACCGCGCCGAGCAGGTCTGCGAGGGCTGCGGGCGTTTCCTCTGTCCCGTGTGCACGGTCAACTTCGGGGGCCGCAAGCTGTGCCCCTCCTGCATCGCCCAGGGGCAGACGAAGGCGCCGGAGGCAGAGCAGGGGCGCATCCTGTGGGATGGCATCGCGCTGAGCCTGGCAGTCTTTCCTCCACTCCTGGTGGTCACCTGGATGTTCAGCATCATCACTGCTCCCGCCGCGCTCGGCCTGGCGATCTTTGGCTGGAACCGTCCCAGCAGCCTGGTGCGTGGCTCCCGGCTCAGGCTGGTCCTGGCCATGGTCCTCGCCATCGTGCAGATCGGAGCCTGGATATTCCTGTTTGCCAGCCTCCTCGTGAAACCCTGAGCCATGGCCAAACCCAAATTCTTCGGACCCTACCGCAGGCTCGCCCCGGTGCGCATGCATCTCGGGGGCTACAGTTCGCTGTGGCTCGCGAAGGACTACCTCATGGCGGTGCAGTCCACGGGGTACAGTGACAAGTACAGCCGCTTTTACCTGCGCGACATCCAGGGCTTCATGGTCGAGGATTCGGAGCGGCGTTTCTACTGGGGCGTGGTGCTCGGGCTGCTGGGTGCCGGCTTTGTGCTGACCAGCCTCCTTGTGCGCGCGCACTGGGCCTACACGCTCGCCTGGCTGCTGCTCTTCGGAATCCCACTCGCCTGGAACCATGTGAAGGGACCGGGCTGCAAGCTCTACATCATCACCCAGGTGCAGACCTCCCGCCTGCAGGCGATCTCGCGCCGCGCGCGCTGCGAGGAGATCATCGAGTTCCTGCGGCCCCTGATCGAGGAGGCCCAGGCAGGCCTTTCGCGTCCTGGAAATTTGGATACACAGGCTGCGGTACCGGTGGCGGCGGGGGCGACGGGGGCGGCGCCCCTTGCGGAAGGTTCGGCCGGCGAGCCTGCGGCGGCGACCCAGCCTGCCGAGCCCGAGGCACCGGGCGAAAACTCCCCCCAAGCCCCCCTGAACACCCCCTCGGCCTGAGATGAGCGGCGAGCCCCCAGCACCCTCCGGCCTCCGTCAGCCCGCGAGTGCCGTCCTGCGTCCGGGCACGCCCCTGCGCGCCCTGCGCTGCGTGAGGCACACCGAGCGCGAGGCGGTGGCGCGCTGCCCCGTGTGCGGCGGCTCCTTCTGTCGCGAGTGCGTGAGTGAACATGACGGACGGCTGCTCTGCGCGCCCTGCCTGACGCGCGAGGTGGCCCAGGCAAGGCAGCCGGTGCGGCGGCGTGACTGGGCCCCGCTCCGGCGGGCGGCAGGCACGACGGCCTCCGTGCTGGTGCTCTGGGCGCTCTTCTACTTCTGGGGCCTGTTGCTGGTGCGCATCCCGCCCGCCTTCCATGAGGGCAGGGTGTGGCGCTCCTTTGAGGAGGCCAACAAATGAGCGCACGCGCCGCACAGCCTCGCGGTGACGCGGGCCCGTCCGCCTTTGTGCTCCTCGAGGAGGCGGTGCACCTGCTGCGCCGCTCCCCGGCGGGCGACCTGGCCTGGTACTATGCGGGGGGAGTGCCCTGGGTCCTGGGGCTCCTGCTGTTCTGGGCGTATTGCACCTGGTTCACGCCGATGGGGGATCGCCTGGCGTGGTCCTCGCTGCTCCTGGTGCTGCTCTTCGGCTGGCTGAAACTGTGCCAGTCCGTGTTTGCGGCGCGGCTGCTGGCGCGGCGCCTGGGTGTGCCCCTTCCCGTGCTGCGGCCCTCCTCGGTTCCCGGGCTGATGCTGCGCGAGCTGCGTGTGCACACCTGGGGAATACTGGGGATCCCCTTTGCCGCTCTCCTGACGGCCCCGCTGGGCTACGTGTGGACCTATTTCCAGCTCAGGACCGTGACCGACGGCCGACCCGTGGAGGCGGGCAAATCCGATGCCTGGAGCCTGGCGCGCCTGTGGACGATGCAGACCCACATCGGGATGAGCGTGCTCTCGGTGCTCGCCCTGGTGGCCTGGCTGAACCTGGCGATTTCCTTCCTGCTTCTTCCTTACCTGGCCAATCGGTTCCTTGGGTTGGAC
>JAHFTI010000529.1 GCA_023265535.1 Opitutaceae bacterium | reverse complement strand
CGCTCGCCCTGCTTTCCCTCTGCACCACCCTGGCCCTGGCCGATACTGTCGCGCCCGCCAGCCCCGCGACCCTGCCTGCACCTGCATTGGCTGCCCCCGTTCCGGTTGCTCCGGCTGTTGCGCCCGGTTCCACGCCCGCCTCTGCCGCCCCCGCCCCGGCCCCCGTCCCCGCCATCGACCCCGCCCTCGTCGTCAGCCAGGAGGAGATGCAGGCCGTCTTCGACGAGGTGAAGACGCCCTACAAATACGGCATCATCCTGCCCGGCACGAACGAGGAGTACGCCGACTGCGCCAACGTCTTCCGCTTCCGCGACCGCTGGTACATGGTCTATGTGCGGATCCGCAACAAGGTGGGCTACGAGACCTGCCTCGCCGAGAGCAGCGACCTTCTCAATTGGACCCCGAAGGGCGTCATCCTTCCTTTCTCCAATGCCGGCTGGGATGCCCGCCAGGCCGATGGCGGTATCGCCCTTTTTGATACAAGCTGGGGCGGCTCCAACACCCTCCACCCCCACCAGGGGCGCTATTGGATGTCCTATTTCGGCGGCAACAAGGAAGGCTACGAGCCCGATCCCCTCTCCATTGGCCTCGCCTCCACCCTCGACCCCAGCTCGCCCGAGCCCTGGACGCGCCACGAGGCCAACCCCGTCATGACTCCTTTCGCGGCCGACGCCCGCCCCTTTGAGCAGGAGACGCTCTACAAGAGTTTCATCATGCATGATCCGACCGAGTCCCTCGGTTATCCCTTCATCATGTACTACAACGGCAAGCAGAAGGGCAAGTGGGTCGAACGCATCGGCATGGCCTACTCGCGCGACCTGGTGAACTGGGTCCGCCCCGCCAACGAGGGCCCGGTGATCGACAACCTGAAGGGTATCTCCGGCGATCCCCAGATCGTGCGCATCGGCAAGCTCTGGGTGATGTTCTATTTCGGCGCCGGCTGGAAAAAGGGGGCCTTCGACACCTTCGCCTGCTCGCGCGACCTCCGCAACTGGACCAAGTGGGAGGGCCCGCACCTCCTCCAATCCTCGGAGCCCTACGACAAGACCTTTGCGCACAAGCCCTGGATCATCAAACATGAGGGCGTCGTCTATCACTTCTACTGCGCCGTCAGCAAGGAGGGCAGGGGACTGGCTCTCGCCACTTCGCGAGACCTGCGCCCCGTCCCTCCCGCTCCCGCGCCCGCCTCAACCCTTCCCACTTCCCCCGCCCCCCAGGCCTCCCCTTCGTCTCCATGAACTGGATACACTCCTCCCTGTCCCCCTTGCTCTGCGTCCTTTCCCTGGGCCTCGCCCCGGTCACCCTGCACGCCGCCGCCGCACAGCCGCCCGCCTCACTGGTGGCCCGCCGCAGCTATGTGCCCTCCGAGACCACGGTGTGGTTCGACGCCCCCGCCCGCCACTTCACGGAGTCCTGCCCCCTCGGCAACGGCTTCCTCGGCGCCATGCTGTTCGGCGGCGTCGACGAGGAGCGCATCGTGCTCAATGAGAGCGGCATGTGGTCCGGCTCCCGCGAGCAGGCGGACCGTCCCGACGGCGCCGACCACCTCCCCGAGATCCGCCGCCTTCTCCTCGAGGGAAAGAACGTCGAGGCTGAGGAGCTCGTCAACAGGAGCTTCACCTGTCTCGGCAAGGGCACGGGCTTTGGCGTGGGATCCAAGGTTCCCTTCGGCTGCTACCAGACGCTCGGCAACCTCCGTCTGAAATTCCTTTCCGCCGCCGCCGAGGCGCCCGTCGCCGAGTACCGGCGCGAGCTCGACCTGGTCAATGCCGTGGCCCGTGTCTCCTACTCGCGCGCCGGTGTGCGTTATGCCCGCGAGGCCTTTGTGAGCGCCCCCGACAGGGCCCTCGTCCTGCGCCTCTCCGCCAACCGTCCGGGAGCCCTGTCGCTCGACGTCACCCTGGACCGTCCCGAGCGCGCCACGGTCGTGGCCGAGTCCCCCCAGCTCCTGCGCCTCACGGGACGCCTCATCGATGGCAAGGGTGGCGAGGGGGTCTCCTTCGCCGCCCTCCTGCGCCCGCGTGTCCAGGGCGGCACCGTCACCGCCTCGGGCGGGGTGATCCGCATTCGCGATGCCGACGAGGTCGAGCTCCTGCTCACCGCCGCCACCGACATCGACACCTTTGCCGGCCGCCGCCTGAAGGACGCCTTCGCCGCCGCCACCACGGACCTCGGCGACGCCTCCGCCAAGTCCTATGTCGACCTGCGCCGCGCCCATGTCGTGGACTACAGCGCCTGGTTCGACCGCTGCTCGCTGAGCCTGACCCCCGCCTCCCCGTCGGTCGCTCCGGCAGCCCAGCTGCCCACCGCCGCCCGCCTGCTCGCATTCCGTAATGGAAACACGGATACAGGCTTGTCCGCCCTCTACTTCAACTTCGGGCGTTACCTGCTCATCTCCTCCTCCCGCCCCGGCGGCCTCCCCGCCAACCTGCAGGGCATCTGGGCCGAGGAGATCCAGACCCCCTGGAACGGCGACTGGCACCTCAACGTGAACGTGCAGATGAACTACTGGCTTGCCGAGAACACGGGCCTGGGGGAGCTGCACGAGCCCCTGTTCAGTTTCATCAACTCGCTCGTCGAGCCCGGCTCCCGCACGGCCGCCGCCTATTACAAGGCCCGCGGCTGGGTGGCCCACGTCGTCACCAATCCCTGGGGTTTCACCTCCCCCGCGGAGTCCGCCAGCTGGGGCTCCACCACCACCGGCTCCGCCTGGCTGTGCCAGCATCTCTGGGACCATTACCTCTTCACGGGTGACAAGGCCTTCCTGCGCCGCCACTGGCCGGCGCTCTCCGGCTCGGCCCGCTTCTACGCCGACATGCTCATCGAGGATCCCTCCTCCGGCCACCTGCTCACCGCCCCCTCCAATTCCCCCGAGAACACCTTCCTCATGCCCGACGGGCGCAAGGCCCACATCTGCCTCGGCTCCACCAGCGACATGCAGATGCTGCGTTACCTCTTCGAAGCCACCATCCAGGCCTCCCGTATCCTGGACTTGGATACGGCGTTGCGCGCCGAGCTCGAGGCGAAGCTTCCGCGGCTCGCCCCCACGCGCATTGGCGCCGACGGCCGCATCATGGAATGGCAGCAGCCCTATGCGGAGGCCGACCCCCGGCACCGCCACGTCTCCCATCTCTGGGGCCTGTACCCGGGTGTCGAGATCACCCCGTCCGGCACGCCCGGGCTGGCTGCCGCCGCGCGCCGCTCGCTCGACGCCCGCGGCGATGGCGGCACCGGCTGGAGCCTCGCCTACAAGCTCAACCTCTGGGCGCGCCTCGGCGACGGCGACCGCGCCTACACCATCCTGCGCGAGCACCTGAAGCCCGCCACCACCGAGACCGCCCGCAATGAATGGAGCGGCGGCACCTACGCCAACCTCTTC
>JAHFTI010000064.1:5178-12335 GCA_023265535.1 Opitutaceae bacterium | reverse complement strand
CGGCAGGCCGAGGCGCACCGCGACCTCATGATCACGGGCCGCACGCACAACGTGCCCGCCCAGCCGACGACCCTCGGCAAGCGCATCGCGATGTCGGGCCAGGAACTGCTCATCGCCTTCACCCGCCTCGAGGAACTCGTGCAGCGCTACCCGGTGCGCGGCCTCAAGGGTGCCGTGGGCACCCAGCTCGACCAGCTCACCCTCCTCGGCGGCAACCCCGAGAAGGTCGCCGAGCTCGAGGCGCGCGTCGTGCGCCACCTCGGCTTCCGCAGCTCGCTCGTCGCCGTCGGCCAGGTCTATCCCCGCAGCCTCGACTTCGAGGTCGTCACCGCGCTTCAGCAGATCGCCGCCTCCGCCGCCAGCTTCGCCACCACGCTGCGCCTGATGGCCGGCCAGGGCCTGCTCACCGAGGGCTTCCAGGAGGGCCAGGTCGGCTCCTCCGCCATGCCCCACAAGATGAACGCCCGCAATTGCGAGCGCATCTGCGGCTTCGCCACCATCCTCTCCGGCTATGCCGCCATGACCGCCGGCCTCGCCGGCCACCAATGGAACGAGGGCGACGTCTCCTGCTCCGTGGTCCGCCGCGTGGCGCTGCCCGACTCCTTCTTCGCCATCGACGGCCTGCTCGAGACCTTCATCACGGTGCTCCGCCAGATGGACGTCTTCACCGCCACCATCGCCGCCGAGAACGAGCGCAACCTGCCCTTCCTCTCCACCACCACGATCCTCATGGAGGCCGTCAAGGCCGGCGCCGGCCGCGAGACCGCCCACGAGGCCATCAAGGAGCACGCCCTGGCCGCCGCCAAGGCCCTGCGCTCCGGCGGCGACGCCGACCTGCTCGGCCGCCTCGCCGGCGACAAGCGCGTCGGCCTCACCAGGAAGCAGCTCCAGGGCATCCTCTCCGAAAGCTCCCGCTTCGTGGGCGCCGCCCCCGACCAGGTGGACGCCATCGCCAAGGAGATCCGCCCCCTCGCCCGCCGCTACAAGGGCGCCGCCGAATACAAGCCCGGCAAGCTGCTCTGAACGCGGCGCCGCAGCCGCGGACACGGGCCCCCACCTGCCCGCGGCGGTGCGTATCCACCACCTCACTACAACAGGGTTCCGGAATCCCCGGAACCCTTTTTCATGCCAGCCGCGGCCGGCTCACTCGACCTCGTAAAGTTCCAGCAAGGCCACGCCGCTGGCCCCGTCGGCGCTCTCCATCCACACCGTGTAGTTGCCCGGCGCCAGCTCCACGATCATGGCCGCGTCCCTCGCCCCCTCGGCCAGGGGAAATGCGCCCGTCGACTCAAAGGCCGCCTTGAGCGCCGCGGTCCCCGCGCTCTCCGCGGACCAGTTGTCATTCTCCGCGATCACCGCCTGTCCGCTGAACAGGCGCAGCTTCGGATCGGCCAGGGTGCCGCTGACCTGGTAGTCCGCAAGCCTGGGGCCCACGGCCCGGATGAGCAACTTCCTGGGCTTGGCTCCCTGCACCACGAAACCGCCCACCGCCACGCTCGCGGGAGTCACCCTGCAGCGCGCGGACATGTTGATCATGCGGCAGTCCCCGGGCGCCTCGTCGGCATCATAGAGCTCCACCAGCACACGCCCCGTCGTCCCCTCGAGCCCTTTCGTCTCGACGGTGTAGAGGCCCGGCTGCATGGCCTTCAGCAGCACGGCATCCTTCCCGCCCTCGGGCAGGTCGAAGGCCCTCACATCCCTCGAGCGCTCACGCACCCTGGAGGCGTTGGTGGCCAGGCCCCAGTCGTTGTTCTGATCAACGGCAAGCTGGGTGCGATCGAAGAGCTTCATCTGCGGATCCTCGAGGACCCCTGTCACGGAAAACTGCTTCAGGCCCGGTCCGACCGCACGCACGAGCACGGTCTTGGCCTGGTCCCCGCGTATCACAAATCCGGGTACAAGGATGTCGTCACCCGTGCCGACGTCGGCCTGCACCGACATGTTGGCGAGGCGCCGCGGGGTGCCCGCGTTGTCCTCGCTGAGCAGCCTCATGTCTGTATCCAAAATATAATACCGCGGCGCACCCAGGTAAGTCCCGCGCACCAGCAGGCGGCCGTCGGGCAGTTGATGCAGGGCCAGGCCAAGGCAGTTGAGCCATAGGCTGGCTTCCGCGGCGGAATAATCCGCCGACCAGCGGGTGACGCGGACGCCGCCCGCCTCGGGAGAGATCGTGCACAAACGGGAGGCCGCCCCCTTGGTCCAGAGCGCATCGGAGGGCAGGCATGGAAGGAGAGCCAGGGAACTCAGGGTGAGCGCATCCACGACGCGCCCCGTGCCCAGCACCAGCCGCGAGCCATCGGCATTGAACCTCAGGAGGCTGGACACATTGGTCCGGAGCGAGGCACTTCCAAGCGCCACATCCCTGCTGGGCAAGGCCGTGCCGGCGCCCGCAAGCGGGACAGTCTGCATGAACGTGTGTCCACTGTAGTAGCCATCATAGCTTACCACGTAGAAACTTTCCGCAGACCCCACCCAGACCAGAGCTCCCAACGCATGGCTGACCTGCGGGACCGTCACCTGCCCGGCCAACACACCGGTTTCCCCATCATAAAGTGAGAGCGCAAGGGAGTCAGGCAGATGAACCGCGACCTTCCGGCCAGCCGGAACGAGAACCCGGCCGCGGATCGCGGTATCCTTGTAGAAAATGCTCCTTTCCCCACTCTTTCCGCCCAAGGGAAGCCGGGTGACCCATCCATCGTCATAGGCAAAGATCAGGCTGTCCAGGTCCGAAAGGAAACAGCTCGAGACCGGTACACCCCGCAGTGAGATTTCACTGGTCACCCGGCGCTCCACGGGGGACCAGATCCGCACCCGGCTGCCTTCCTTGTCCACCAGATACAGCAGCCCCGTGCTGTCGACACAGCTCAGGTCGGCAGGCAGGGACAGGCCAGTCGTGTCGATCGCCACAAAGCCAGGAATGGGAGGGGAACCTGCCTGCCAGGCCCCCAGGTCGATGGGTGCCAACGAATGGGAGCCATCGGGGGCGTGCACCAGAGCCCAGCCCCTCCCTCCCGAAAGGAAAATGCGCGAGGCGCCCGCGGGGGCGGACATGAAGGCATCCACCTTGAAGCTGCTGTTGAGACGCAACAGACGGCCACGGCTGAGGATCATGCTGCTGCCGTCCGCCAGCACCGCATGGTCCGCGACCGGCACATCCAGACGGGCAACGATCTCACGGCCGCGCGCGGCACAGATCACCCCGCCATCGGTGAGCACATGGCGTTCGCCCTCCATCAGGAAACAGAAATTCCCGGAGGCCCTGCTGTCCACACCCTGCACCCAATCCGGGATCTGTCCGTCTCCTGTGACCAGGAGCTCCGACAGGTTCGTCATGCCATTCCGCCCAAAGACACCATAGAGCCGTGTATTCACTTCTGAATACACCATGGATGCCATGATTGCCGAGCCCGCCACCTTGTAGGCGATGGCGTTGCCCGTGTCGGCACTGAGGGTGAAGACCGCAGGCTGATTGCCGCCATGGCTGAGATCAAGGTAAAGGAGGTCCCCCACCGGCACGATCGCCTGGATCATGCGGGCCAGTGGCGCGCTGAAGGCGGAGAACCCGGCCCCCGAGCCTGGCGTGTGACGATAGAGCTGCGCCTCCGTCCCATTGACGGCCACAAAGACGCCCTTCGGACTTGCCGCCAGCCAACGGGCGGAGGCACCGATGGACAGCGCTTCAAGGGCAGTTCCATCGGCGAGATTCCAGCGTTCCACCTTTGTGCCGTCTACGCTCAGGCAATACAGGATCCCTCCCTGCTGGGCGGCCCTGCCCTGAAGGCGTTCGGGCTCAACGCTGACATGAAGCGTGTTGGTCCGCATCACGGTGTCCCCTATGGTGATCACCAGGTGATAAGCCCCTGCATCGAGCGCCGAAGTGATTGTGCGCTGAAGTGACGGACCGTTGCTCCCCTCGAGGGCCTTGCCATCCTTGTACCACTGGAACGAATACTTTTGATAATAGTCGTTCAGCTGTACCCCGGCATAGAGCACCTCCCCAATTCCAAGCGCAGCGTCCGATCGGCCAAGTGACACCACCCGCTCGCTCGCAGAGGTCACCCTGGCGATGATGTCGGGGCTGCGAACCGAGCCGGCGGTATTGGTGGCCACGCAATGATAGATCCCTTCATCCTGAATCCTGACACCGTAGAAGGTAAGGTCGTAGGAGTTGCCCGGGGTGCCGACCGGCACGTTGTCCTTGTACCAAGCATAGGTCGTGTGAACATTGTTCCCACCGGCGGTCAGCCTGTGGTAGTAGCCCACGGTCATGGTCTCCACGGAACTCGAAACGGAGGTGAAGGAAGGCAGCGGGGGAAGGGTGACCGTGACCACGATCGGGTCGCTGCGTGTGCTGCCGGAGGCGTTGCTCATCTCAAGCACGTAGGAGCCGGCATCCTGCGGCCGCATGTCGTAGTTTGTCAGGGTCGAGGACCAGATGTACCACGGATACCTTGCATCGCTTGGCAACAGGACACCATCCTTGAACCAGCGCGCCGATGTGTAAGTGCGGCTTTGGACATTTAACGACAGCGTCATCTTGCCACCCTCCTGCACTGAGACGGGAGTGGAGACCGAGGTGATGACCGGCGGCCCATGCGCGATGACCTTGATCACGATCTCCCCGCTCATCAGCGAATTGTACTTGGAGCTTAACTTCACCGTGTAGCGGCCGGCATCGGCCGGCTTGAGTGCGGAAATCGTGTACTTGAACGAGGTGGCCCCCTCGATCGCGACGCCGTCCTTGTACCATTGGTAGCTCGTAGCCACTCCCGATACCTGCATGCTCAGGTAATCGTCCTCGTAAAGGGTACCGCCCGATGTCAGGTCGGTGACCGACGGCATCATGGTCTGGGGACCAGGCCCATAAAGTTCAGCGGCGCCCTCCTGGTCATCCCAAGTCGGCAGCTCGACCCAGCCGTAGGTCGAATTCATGAGGGAGCCAATGTACTGTGATGCCTCATCGGGATGATCGAGTCCGACCACATGCCCCATCTCGTGCACGAGCACGCGACGCAGGTCGTGGGTCCCATACCGCGAGCCCGTGAAAACGTCCCAGCTCTCCGAGCTGTTGACTACGATGTCGCACTCGCCACGCGAGCTGCCTTTCTTGTTGATGAGGGTGACCGCCAGCGTGTCGCTGGGAAATGCGGAGCCGCGATAACTGGTGCCAAAGTAGAGTTCATTCTTCCCGTTGCCCTCGGAAAAACCTCCCGCCGACTGCTCGCTGGCAACGAAATTGAGCGAGCCCAAGTAGGGGTTCCACGCCACCACCGCCTCCATGCCCACCGAGCTGGGAGTGCGCCCGCCGCTCAGCTGGGGCGTCGCGCCGAGCTTCACCTGAAAGGTCACCGAGCTCGCGGTGTACTTCGGAAGATCCTTGATGAAGACATAGGCCGAGAGACGCGCCACGCCGCACATCAGGAGGGCCCCGACAAGGAGGCACAGCGTGTAGATTCGGGAAAGGGACATGGTGGGAAAAGGACTCATTGCTTCATTTCAGCCCGGCGGGCTGCATCGCGGGCGAGGGCAACGCCTGCCCGTCGGACGCGCGCAGTCAGCTGCGGGCCCTCATGGTTCACTTCGCGGCGCTCCCTGGCACACCCTTCTTCAGGGCCTTGGCGCACTCGATGATGCTCGCCTCAAACTGCTCAAGGCTCATCGCCTCGGACAACGCCGTTACGCCGGCCGCCGCGCCACCCGCCGTAGCGGCACCGCGCAGGGCGGGCTCTCCGACAGGAGTGGAAATTTCCGCCACGCTGCGCAGCGGCCTCGCATCGGAACGCGCCACGGTCTCGCCCTCCCTGCCCTCATTGGGCACCAGCAGGAAACGGCCATGATTCACGGCCACCAGCGGGCAGAACAGCTTTCCATTGCCCGCCACAAACAGGATGTCCCGGTCGCCCTTCTGGAACTTCGTCATGCCTGCGACCTCCAGCGCCTCGTCGCCGACCTGCCCGCCCAGCAGCTCGATCTCCATCTCCGCAGGGGCCTCCCCCACGATCACCTTTTCCACGCGCAGCTTCACCAGCGTCACGATGCGCCGGTCCGCACCCTCTCCCTTGAACACACACCGCGTGTCCAGCACCTCGGCGCGCACGATCTGTTCCGCCCGGCCCACCAGCTGCTCAAAGGTCGGCTGCTTCACGGACATTGCCAGGAGGGCATTCAGTGCGCACAGCCACCCCACTGCGACAAATAGGAGTTTATTCATGGACTAAGTGAGATCACGAACAAGGCGCCCAATTCTTAGGAGGCACGCAAGCGGGAACCCCTCGACAGAGAGCAGATTAGGGTAATCCCACAAACCAGCAGGAACGGTGATGCCTGCATCGAGGCGCACTTATGCTCCCGAGCACAAAAAATCCGCCCCTCCGAAAAGCCGGAAAGGGCGGATGATGATACTATCGGAAACTTACTTCTTCGCGGGCTGCTCGACCGGCGCGGCCACCGCGGAGGGCAGGCGCTCGCCGATCGCAGTCTCATGCAGGCTGTAGCTGTAGGAACCGCTGTCCTGCTTCAGGGAAGCGAGGCTGGGCAGGTAACCCACGGGAATGCCCGAGGCGCGGTCGCCGAGGCCGGCGATGGAGCCACGGAGCACCTGCTCCATCGAGCCCTTCATGAGGGAGGCAAAGGCCTGCGGATCGATCACCAGCTCGGAGGAGTCGGACACCGCGGGGCTGGGGGCTGCGAGATTCTGCTTCACCGCATCGATGGCGGCATGGGTCAGCTCATGGACGGCGCCCGCAAGCTTGAGATCCTGGGAGAGGGCGGCCTCGCGGCGGTCCGCGTCGGAGGTGCCTGCGGCGACCGGAGCGATGGGCGTGGCCTCAGTCAGCTGGCGCACCGAGGCCTGCATGACGGCATGCAGGGCGGCGCCCAGCTTGTCGGCAGGAAGCTTCTGCGAGAAAGTCGTGACGGCGCGAATGGCCAGCTTCTGCGTGCAGGCGGCGTCCTTGCCCGAGAACCTGGCGAGCGTGGCAGCCACCTCGGAGGGCTTGGCCAGGATGGCGGCATCAAAGGCGGCCAGGTCATTTGCCTGGGCCTTCTTGCAACACGCCTGCGCCGCGCAGGTGGCGGGAGCCTTGGTCTCGGCGCTCAGGGCGCCGACGAACGTGAGACTTGCAATGCAAAGGGCCAAAACGGGATGGGTTTTCATG
>JAHFTI010000064.1:0-5168 GCA_023265535.1 Opitutaceae bacterium | reverse complement strand
GGGTGGGCGGGGCGATAAGATGCCATCATACTGCAAGTCACTCTCAAGGTATATCAGTCATTTCCCTAGGCCGCCTCTAAGGATTAGGCTTAGGGTGCCCGGCCGCTCCACGGCTCGCCCCGCCCCAGCATCCCGCCCCCGACCGGCTGCACGACCCAAAACTCCCGCCCCCCTGCCCAGCCTGCCTCCGGCCCCCGACTCCCGATTTCTACCTCTTGCCTCCTGCCTCGTGCGTCCTGGTCTCCTGCCTCGTGCGTCCTGGTCGCCACCTACCTGCGTCCTTCACCCCGCTTCCTGAGCGCCGTTTCGCTTTTTCCTAGGGCACCCTAGGGGCCGCACTGAGTCAAAAACCGGCGAACCGGGGGATTCACCCCAGGCCCTGGCAGGCCCGGACCCCAGGGGTGGCAGGGCGGCACCCCACGCCACCTATCGCCGAATCCTCATTCAGGGTTCACCTGCTAAATTCCTTAGGGCAATGGGCGTTTTGCCTAGGCAAGATGCTTAGCTTCCGCCCCCACTTCCTGCTCCTCTCCCTCGGCCTCCTTGCCTTTGGTCTGCGCGCAGCCGTGGCCGGTGAGTCAGCTGAGGCAGTCCTCCGTGCCCAGGTCGAGTCCCTGCAGCAGGAACTCGCACGCCAGGAGGCCAGGGTGAACGAGCTGACCCGCCGAAATCAGGTCCTCGAAGCCACCCAGGCCTCCAGCGCCAAGGCCATCGCCCTCGCCAACGAGAGCGTCACCACCCAGGAAGGTCCCCGCGTGGCACCTTCCTCCACTTTGGGCTGGGATCGCGCCGTCAAGGCCGCCAGCGCCGCCCGCTACATGGTGGCCGGCTCCTCCCTCATGACCGTGATGCCCACCGGCAGCATGAAGCCCATGTTCGACGAGCGCGCCATCCTCATCATGGAGCCCGCCCCCTTTGCCGACCTCAAGGTCGGCGACATCGTCACCTACACCCATCCCCGCCACCAGATGCCGGTCGTGCACCGCATCACGGAAAAGCGCGGCGAGACCTGCTACACCAAGGGCGACAACAACGACCGCGCCGACGAGATCGCCATCACCCCGGCAAATTACCAGGCCCGTGTCTTCGGCATCATCTACGCCAAGGAATCCGCCCAGAACTGAGCGCTGGTCCGCGGGCCGCGCCAGCCCCACCCTCCCCGACTCTTTCGATTGAAGCTAGCCCGCAAAGCTGCTTCAGGTGAAAGAAATGAAGGGGCACATAAAAAAGAGATGGTTATGGGTGCTGGCAGCGTGGCTGCTGCCCATCTACATCCTCTCGGGAAGCGCCTTCAGCGACTTCAAGTCCGGCGTCATGGTGGAGGGCGTGCTCAGGTCCTTCGATCCCGGCGTGGAAAAGGAGACCGTAAGAACTGCCAACCTCATGCTGCGCAAGGGCGCACACGTGGGCATCTACACCGTGGTCGCGATCATCGCGCTCATGGCAATGGGCAGCCGCTGGCGCCAACTCACCTTTCGTGTGATCCTTCTGGCCCTCTGCTGTGCCTGCCTCGATGAATTGCACCAAAACTGGGAACTGGGGCGAACGGCAAGCCTCACGGACGTGATATGGGACTTGAACGGATGTCTGTTGGGCATCATGGCCTTTCATGGCCTCGATATGCTCAGAACACCACGAGGCAGCCTACCACCCCTTCGCTCCTAACCCACCCAACAGCACGGCCATGACCATCCTCCCAGGGTTTCGCGTGGGACGTTCCCCAACATGCTAGGGCCCATCCGCACCATTTTCTGTGACTGGAGTATCAACAAGGGCAATCCCAAGGCACGCCTCGTACTTGCGTCCTTCAGGATCGCCAGCCTCGCCGCAGGCAGCGACGGCGGCAGGTCCCTCACGTGGGTCCTCATGCTGCCCTACCTCATCGCCTACAGGGTCGGTGTGGAGTGGATCCTGGGGATCGAACTGCCCTACAAACTGAAGGTGGGCAGGAACCTCAGGCTCTTCCACGGCTGCGCCCTGGTGGTCAACGACCACTGTGTGCTGGGCACCAACGTGACGCTTCGCCACAGCACCACGATCGGCAACAAGGCCGCAGGCGGGGGATGCCCCGTGATCGGCGACAACGTGGACATCGGAAGCAACTCAGTCATCCTCGGGGACATCTCCATCTGCCAGGGAAGCATCATCGGGGCCGGGGCCGTGATCACCAAGTCGGTGGAGCAGCCCTCACTGGTGGTGGGCAATCCCGGCCGTGTGATCCGCGTGCTCGGCACGTCGTCCCAGCACCGGGGCTGATCCCGGGAGCGTCACCGAACCAGATGAACATTCTCGTAATCCACAATCACTACCAGCAGCGCGGCGGAGAGGACGCGGTCGTGGAGGCGGAGACAGCCCTTCTGCGTTCCAAGGGGCACACAGTCCATCTCTACAAGGCAAACAACACCGACGTTCGCACCGGGCTCCTTGAGCAGGTAAAACTCTTCCGCAATTCCCTGTACAATCGCAGCTCCTCACGGGAGGTCGCGCGCTTCATAGCAGACCAGGCCATTGACGTGGTGCACGTCCACAATGTCACCCCGCTGATCTCGCCCTCGGTGCTCGCCGGGGCCGCCTCCGCGGGCGCCGCAGTGGTCCAGACCCTCCACAATTTCCGCCTGGCCTGCGCCCCCGCCATCCTCTTCCGCGACGGTCACAATTGCACCCAGTGCATCAAGGGCTCGCCCCTGTGGGCCGTGGTGCATGCCTGCTACCGGGACAGCCGCAGGGCGAGCTTCGCCGTCGCCTCCGGCATCCTCCTGCACAGGGCCCTCGGGACTTACCGGCGGAACGTCGACCAGTTCATCGCCCTGACCCAGTTCGCCAGGGACCAATTCATTGAGATCGGCCTGGACAGCAGCCGGATCGCCATCAAGCCCAACTTCCTCATGCAGGACCCGGGCCTCGGCCCCCGCGCCGGTGGCTACGCCCTGTTCGCCGGGCGGATCACGCAGGAAAAGGGCGTCGCCACCCTGCTCAGGGCCTGGGAAACCCACAAGCCCGGCCTGCGCCTGCTCATCGCCGGCGACGGCCCCGCCGCTGGCATGCTCGCGCCCTACAGGGATTCCCAGGGCCCCATCTGCTGGCTCGGCCACCAAGGCGCTGAGGCAATGGCCCAACACATGGCAAACGCCGAAATGCTGGTGATACCATCCGAGTGGTACGAAGGCTTTCCCATGGTGGTGGTCGAAGCCTACGCCCGCGGACTTCCCATCGTGGCCTCACGCCTCGGTGGCCTCAATGAACTCATCGTCGATGGCGTGACGGGCGCACATTTCACCGCGGGGGATGCGGAGTCGCTGGCGCGTGCGGTCACGAGCCTGTCCACCAACAAGACCCTGCAGGAGGAATGCTCGAGGAATGCGAGGACCCACTTCCTCCAGAGGTATTCGCACGAGGCGAATCACACGCTGCTCATGGGCGTCTACCAGGCAGCCCTGGAATCCCGCCGCAGCAGGGCAGTCCCATGTCAGCAGGGAAAAACATCTTCGGGGGCCTGATTGGGAAGATCCATGTCCATTACCCCTTCAATCAACAGGAAACGTCGGCTGCTCATTTTCCACCCGGCCCTGGCACCCTACCGAATCGACCAGTTCAACCTCCTCGGCGAGCTGTTTGAGGTGTCGCTTGTGTTCCTATTTGATAATGTAAACAACCAGAACTTCGATCAGGCCAGCCTCACCCAAAGGCTGACATGCCACCACGAGTACCTGCTCAGGGGCCCCAGCCGGGGGGACCGCTGCTTCCGCTGGGGCGTGCTGGGATGCATCCGACGCCACAAGCCGGATATCATACTCAGCTACGAATTCTCCCTCACGACCCAATATCTCCTCTTTATCAAATCCCTCGGACTCATCAGCCAGACCGTCGGATCGGCGATTGATGACAGCCCGGAAATCTGCGCCAATATACAAAGCTGGCCCAGGAGGATCGCACGAGGGGCGGGAATGGCCCGGCTGGATTTCATTGTCGTGCTCTCAAGCCAGGTGGCCGACTTCTATTCGGGAAACTTCCGCTTCCCCCGAGAACGCATCATCGTTTCACCCATATTGCAGAACCCCAACACATTGCGTGATGTCCGCGAACTTGGATTGATCGCAAGGGGCCATGCCGGGAAATATGGTCTTCTCGGGAAAAAGGTGGTCCTGTTTGTCGGGCGCCTTGCGCCTGAAAAGGGCCTGCAGAAGTTCCTCCTAAGCATCGCCCCGGTGCTTGCAGCCCATGGCGACGTGCGTCTGGTCCTGGTGGGTGAGGGCGCGGAGCGGGCCAGTCTCGAGGCGACCGTGGCTGAACTCGGCCTCGGGGAACAGGTGCTGATGCCAGGCCGCTTTGAGGGGACGCAGCTGCACGCCTGGTATGCCTGCGCCTCGGGGTTTGTGCTGCCCAGCACCTACGAGCCTTTCGGTGCCGTGGTGAATGAGGCCCTCATATTCGGAGTCAGCGTCCTGTGCTCCCAATATGCAGGCAGTGCAGCCATGGCGGCCAAGGCGGGCGGGCTTATCTTCGACCCCAACGACCAGGAGGACACAAGCTCCGCCTTCGAAAGACATCTCAACGGGCTCCCCTCCCTCGACGACACAAGCCCGGACAGGCGCCCCTCCCTGGCGG
This sequence comes from Opitutaceae bacterium, assembly GCA_023265535.1. Classification (GTDB taxonomy): domain Bacteria; phylum Verrucomicrobiota; class Verrucomicrobiia; order Opitutales; family Opitutaceae; genus MWDT01. The sequence goes on along the minus strand of JAHFTI010000064.1, from coordinate 563 downwards.
AGTGGAACAGGGCGGAGATGTCCTCCGAGTGGGCCAAGGTGGGCAGTGGGCCGGTCCGCGGGATATGGGCGGAAGTTCCCGCCTGTATATAAGCAGGCCCTTCACAAGCCCGAGCCCCTTTGCCAGGAAGACAGGCAGGGACCTCGGTGAAAAAAAACGCGGCCGCCGGCCTGACAGGCATAATGGATTGTGCGCACGGGGACAACCCGGACTTATTCCACCCCGGGCCGTTTCCCGGCCCCCACATTTACTTTGATACCCATTTCAAACTGTTTCATCAAACACCCTTCCCGTCCGCACGCCCGCAGGACGCCCCCCCGGTGGATTTTGCCCACACCAATAACGCCATGAAGCACACCCTAATAACGCTTTACAGGATTTTAAAACTCTTCGGAATAGACATCGTCAGGCCCTTTTCGACCCTCAGGAGCCTCCCTGGTTATTTGCGCGATTACTGGAAGCTCAAGCGCCAGCAGCGTTCCTCCAGCGTGGTTATCCCGTTTGGGCGGACCTATCCCATCCTCGGCGAAAGGTCGCTTGAAGGCGGTTCGGCAAGGGGGCAC
>JAHFTI010000528.1 GCA_023265535.1 Opitutaceae bacterium | reverse complement strand
GTTGATGGCGGAGATGGCGCCCTCGAAGGTCTTGCCGGGGAGGGCATCCACGGTCACGCGCACCTTCATGCCCGTGGCGATCTGGGCCAGCTGCTGCTGGGGAAGGGTGAAGTTGACGTAGATCGGATCGAGCGACTGGAGGGAGACGATCGGATTGCCGCGGTCGATGTACTGGCCGATGTTGATCTGGCGGATTCCGAGGCGACCGGTGAAGGGGGCGCGCACCTGCTTCTGGGAGATGAGGGCCTTGGTGGAGGCGACCTCGGCGAGGGCCTGCTTGTATTGGGCGTCCGAGGAATCCTGCTCGGCCTTGGCGCTCGAGTTGCGGGCATAGAGCTCGCGAATGCGCTCGGCGCTCACGCGGGCGAGTTCGGCACGGGCCTCGGCAGCCTGCAGCTGGGCCTCCAGCACGGAGGTGTCGAGCTTCAGGAGCAGTGCGCCCGCCTGCACCTTGGTGCCGGCCTCGAAGTCGATGTGGGAAACGATACCCGAGGATTCGGTGGTGACAGTCACACCTTGGTAGGGGGCAAGGCTGCCGACCGTGTTGATGGTGGGTTCCCAATGGTCAGCCACGGCCTCACTGGCGGTGACGACACTGGCCGGCATGGCATGGGCCTGCCCCATGGTGGCGAACTGGTCCTTCTTGACCTTGAAGAGGACCACCGCGAGGACGCCAATGCCCAGGAGGGTGGCGAGGAATATGACGAGCTTTTTCATGGATTGTCTGGAAAGGGGTTGGCGGAAAAGGAGTGAAAGAGGAGGGCGGAAAGGGCGGGAGAAGGGAGTGGAGAGGAGGGAGAAGAGGGAAAGGAGACAGAAGGGCTCAGGGAGGAGTTGTGGCAGGGCTCAGGTCTCGGCTTGTGGTACATCAGACTGGCGCCCCAGGGTGCCGGCACGTTCGATGACCTTGGAGAGAAGCCCCACCAGAATACGGCACTCCGCCTCACTGAGGAGGCTCATCAGGTCGGTGATGCGCTCGAAATGTGTGGGAAGGATGGAATGAAGGAAGGCGGCACCACTCTCAGTGAGAGTCACGTGCTGCATGCGGCGGTCCTCGGGATTCTGCTCACGGCGCACCATGCCGTCACGCTCAAGGGTGTCGATGAGGCCGGTCATTGTGGCGCGTGTGCAACAGGCCTTCTCGGCGAGTTCGGCAGGCGTGTGGAGCACAGGGCCCTCGGAGCCGCAGTCGGAAAGCAGCATCAGCACCAGGAAACGCCCCTGTGAGATGTTGTGCTTCGCGAAGAACTCATTGCCCACGCGAAACACCTCATCCCCCACCCTCAGCAAGTTCAGGAAGGCCTCGCAGGCGGAAGGATTCAACTGCGGGTACTTCCGCGCCATCTCCATGAGGCAATCGTAGCGGGGAAGTTCCTTGAGCATGAGTCGGGTCATGAGTGAAGCGTAGTGCGAAAGGTTGTTTTGTCTAAGTAAGGCGCCTAATTATTAGGAGGCTTATTACACTGATGAGTGTAATAAGCGGATGCAAGCATTAATTAGGCCCCTAATTACACTACGCAGTGTAACCTACTGAGGGCAAAGGCATGGAGTAGGTGCCGCACAGTTTTGACGTCTTTTGCCGGCCAGTTGGGATTGCACTTTTTGAAAGACTCCAAAAGGTACGGCCCATGCCCCCCCGCATTTCGACCATTGCCCTGAGCCTGGTTTGCCTCGGCCTGTGCGCCTGCGCCAAAGATGAGGTCCGCACCTACAAGGTGGCCAAGGAAAAGCAGAAGTCCATGTCCACGCAGGAGATGCCTGCCGACCACCCGCCGGTATCCGGACAGTTGCCAGCCGATCACCCCCCGATGCCGGGCCAACTGCCCCCAGACCATCCTCCCATGGGTGGCGCCATGGCACCCGGCGCAGCGGCCGGCCCCGCCGTGACCGCAGTGACCGCCCCCGCCGCAGGCGACCTGGAATGGACCGCCCCCGCGGACTGGCAGACCAAGCCCCTCGGACAGATGCGCCGCGGCAGTTTCGCGCTCAAGGGCTCCTCAGGCACGGACAGCGATCTTTCCATCATCGTCCTTCCCGGTGCAGCCGGCGGCAATCTGGACAACATCAACCGCTGGCGCGGCCAGGTCGGCCTGTCGCCGATCACGCAGGCCGCCCTCGCGGATGAGGCCACTCCCCTGTCCACGGCCTCCGGGCTCGAGGTCCTTTTCGTCGACCTGAAGGGCGCGAAGAACGACTCCATCCTGGGCGGCATCATCGTGCAGCAGGGACAGAGCTGGTTCTTCAAGCTGCGCGGCCCGACGGCGCAGCTTCAGGAGCAAAAACCCGCCTTCATCGCCTTCCTCAAGACCGTCAAAGCACGGTAACCCATCATGCGCGAATCCTGGAACAGCTTCATCCGCTTCTTCACCTCCCTGCAGCTCACCGTCGTCCTGCTGACCCTGTCGATCGTCATCGTCGTGGTGGCGACCCTCGACCAGGTCAACCTGGGCATCTGGGCGGTTCAGGAAAAGTACTTCAAGTCCTTCTTCGTGTGGTGGGACATCCCGAATGCGGGACTCTCCCTGCCTGTGTTCCCGGGTGGCTACATCGTAGGCGGCCTACTGCTGCTCAACCTGCTGGCCTCGCATGTGTACAAATTCCATTTCTCCTGGAAAAAATCCGGCATCATCCTGACCCATGCGGGACTCATCCTTCTGCTGGTCGGAGAGCTGATCACCGGCCTGCTCCAGCAGGATTTCCAGATGCAGCTCACGCTCAGGCAGCCCACCAACTACTCGGAGAGCTTCCTGCGGAATGAGCTGGCGATCATCGACACCACGGACAAGGAAACCGACACCGTCACCGCGATTCCCGAGAAGCTGCTGACGCCGGGCGCCTCCCTGCAGCAGCCTTCCCTACCCTTCGTGGTCAGGGTGAAGGAATTCTATCCGAATGCAGCGCTGGAGATGCGCCCCGAGGGCGACGCCCCCATGGCCAAGGCCGCCCAGCTGGCCACCGCCGGCGTCGGCCCGCGCCTGATCGCCACGCCGATTCCGATGACCTACAAGTCCAATGAGCGCAACATGCCGACGGCCTTCGTCGAGCTGGTGGGTGCGGATGGCAGCCTGGGCGTCTGGATGGTCTCTCCCCAGCTTGCAGTCGACCAGAGCTTCACCGTCGGCGGCCGCAGCTACTCGATCGCGCTGCGCGTCGAGCGCCGCTACAAGCCCTTCACGCTCACCCTGACGGAGCTCCGCCATGACGTGTACCCGGGCTCGGACATTCCGCGCAACTTCTCCAGCCGCGTGCGCCTGCAAAGCCAGGATGGCAAGGAGGACCGCGAGGTCCTCATCTTCATGAACAACCCGCTGCGTTACGGCTGCCAGACCTTCTACCAGGCCGGCTTTGAGAACAACGACCACGTGACGATCCTCCAAGTCGTGCG
>JAHFTI010000527.1 GCA_023265535.1 Opitutaceae bacterium | reverse complement strand
CGGGACGCGTGAGCACCCAAGGCTGGATCTTCGGACTTCGCATTTGTAGTACCCTTCCGGATACAACCTCCGCCCCGCCTTCGCCGGCTGTCATGCCGACTGGCTGTCCCGCGTGTTGTTCACACACGCGAAGGAGCTTTGTGATGCGTTACCGCAGCGCAACTGTGGCCGAATTTCACGGCCTTCCCCGCTGCCTTGAGCGAGCCAAAGAACGACGAACGGCGCCGAGAAAAGAGCCCTTGGTGCGCACTTTGCAAACACAAACTTGGCCGACACGCGGGGTCTGCAGCGAAACTGATTGATGGCAGAAGCGGGGGCCGGTTCCGTTTGGGCAAAAAAGGGGCGCGGCGGGAGAAATCGACCTCCGCAGCCGCGCCCAAGGGGAAGCCAACCGGCCTAGAAGCCCATCTGCGTGAGCAGGTCCTCCATCTCCGCACGCGGGCGCGCAGGCTGTGTGATCACCATCAGGGTGAATTTCCGTGCGGCATCAAAAATCATGAGCTGGGCGCCCTTCTGGTCGCTGCCCTCGACACCGACCTCCGTGTAAACGGCGGGACGGCCCTTCTTGGTGAATTGCTTGACGGTCAGCGCGGCGGCCTGTCCCTCGCGGCCCTCCTTCGCCTCCTTCACGTACTGTGCAGGCGTCAGATAGCCACCTGCGGCGATCGTCAGGCTGTTCGTCATGCTCTTGGACCAGACAGCGGTGTGAGTGCCCTCCTCACTCTCCACCGTGGGTTTGCCCAGGCCGGTGACCTTGGCCTTCGCCACGAGGCCCTTGAACTCGTCAAAGCTGAGTCCGCCTTGCGCGGCGGCCTTCACGTCCTGCCCCGGGGTGCCATGCACACGCTTGCCTGGCCGCGGCTCCTCGCCATCGCCCTCGCCCGCGCCTTGGCCGGCATTTTCACCGGCCTGCTGGGCCATGCGCATCAGCGCTGCCAAGCCACCTTCGCCCGCCTCCTCGTCGCCCGCCGGACGACGCTTGGACCTGCGCTCCCCCTGCTCCTGCTCGCGGGAGGCCTGCCCCATGAGGGCGCTCAGATCAGGGGCGTCCTCAATCTTGATGCCCTCGGGAATACGGAAGACATCAGCCTTGATGGAGGCATTCCGATCGAACTTGGTGGCGATCTCCTTGGTGGTGATCCCCATGATGGTGCCTTCCATCTTGAGATGGATCTGCTCGTACACCCACTGCTTCATGCCCATGACCTCATAGCCCTTGCAGTTGTAACCGAGCACGGTCTGGTTTTCGATCCAGCGTCCGTTGTTGGCCTTGAGCCAGTCGTCGAGGGATTGCTCCAGGGTTTTCTTCCCGTCCTTCTGCTGCTCGATGAAGGCCCTGGCGAAATCCTTGGCAGCGGAAACCTTCATGCGCATGCCCGTCTTCTCCTTGAGGTCGATGACATACATCCAGTCGCCCTCCATGATGCTGAGGGTCTCGGTCTCAGCGCTCTTGCTCATGCCGAAAATCTTGGTCACCGACTTTTCCTTCTGGAGCGAGGCATGGCGCTTTCCATAGTCGTCGATCCACACGGTCTTGGTGCCGGTGACATGGGTGCCCTTGCCGGTCGTTTCATACTGGTACTCCACGATCGCGGACTTCAGTCCGTTCTCGAAGAGGGCTGCCCGAAGGGCGGGCACACACAGGACAAGACTCAGTGCCACGCAACGCAGGAGTGTTTTAAGGAACAGTGTTTTCATGTGGGTTGGGGGGGGAGAGGGAGGTGCCTGGAGGACGGCGTGACCTATCCCTCTGCAGGGGCCGAGGCTCGGGGGAGCTGCCGTCATGAGGCTAAGGGATTAGGCCAACGTTCTTTCAGCATTCTTCCCCAAGGGACGGGCGTATCGCAACCGCAATTGTTTTGGGGTGGCACCTTGATTCTTTATCATTATATCTTGATTTGTTGATATGTAATCTTGCAAGGCTGGACGAAAGCCTCCTGAGTGTGTCCTATCTTCTGTTCCGCATGAGCACTGCCGCACCCATCGAATCCTCCTCCTTCACCGCCCTTCGCGAGCTCTTCGCCTCGCGCATCGCAATCCTCGACGGCGCCATGGGCTCGATGGTGCAGACCTACAAGCTGCAGGAGGCCGATTTTCGCGGTCAATTGCTGCGCGACCATCCGCACGACCTGAAGGGCAACAACGACCTGCTCTGCCTCACGCGTCCCGACGTCATCGGAGAGATCCACGGCCGCTACTTCGACGCAGGTGCGGACATGGTCGAGACGAACACCTTCAATTCCACAAGCATCTCGCAGGCCGACTACCACCTCGAGCATCTCGTGCGTGAGCTCAACCTCGCCGCCGCCAAGGTCGCCCGCGGCGCTGCGCAACGCGCCGAGCAGGCCACGCCTGGACGCCGCTGCTTTGTGGCCGGCGCGATCGGCCCGCTGAACCGAACCCTGTCCATGTCGCCCGACGTGAACCGCCCCGACTACCGTGCCGTCACCTGGACGCAGGTTGTGGACGCCTACACCGAGCAGGTCGAGGCGCTCATCGACGGAGGGGTGGACGCTTTGCTGGTGGAGACCATTTTCGACACACTGAACGCCAAGGCCGCGCTCTTCGCGATCGAGGAATGTTTCGCCCGCCGCGGGCAGCGCCTCCCCGTGATGATCAGCGTGACGATCACCGACGCCTCGGGCCGCACCCTCTCGGGCCAGACGATCGGCGCCTTTGCCAACAGCATCAGTCACGCGCGCCCCTTCTCCATCGGCATCAACTGCGCCCTCGGCGGCCGCCAGATGCGCCCCTACATCGAGGAGCTTTCGCGCATCGTGAACTGCCACGTCACCTGCTATCCGAACGCCGGCCTTCCGAATGCCTTCGGCGCCTACGACGAGACCCCCGACGACATGGCCGCCGTGCTCGCCGAATTTGCCGACTCCGGCCTGGTCAACATGGTCGGTGGCTGCTGCGGCTCCACCCCGGACCACATCCGCGCGATCGCCCGGGCCATGCAGGGCCGCAAGCCGCGCCAGCCCGTCAGCCAGCCTCGCGCACTGCGCCTGAGCGGCCTCGAGGCCTTCACCCTCAGCTGAAGCCCACCATGAGCGACATCAAGGTCCACAGCTCACTTTTCGCGGAGGTGCGCCGCCGCGGGAGGCACGTGATTGTCTCCCTGCGCTCCCCTGCCCTCGTGCTGTCCACCTGCAGCGTTAACGGCGGCCTGCGCCGCGATGTCGGGCACCTGGTGAACCACCAGAGCTGTGAGGCGGCCAAGCACCAGGCCCGCTTTGAACTGATCACGGGCCTCGGCCCGGCGGGCTACCATTCCTCGGTGTGCGGCGAACTGGGCCTCGCGCCGGAGAGCACCGCGCTCATGGGCACGGCGGCGGCCATGCAGTACCTGGGCATCGTGACCGAGACCTTTGCCGACCTGGCGGTGA
>JAHFTI010000526.1 GCA_023265535.1 Opitutaceae bacterium | reverse complement strand
GGGGGAAGGTGCGGGGAGGTACAGGGCGAAAGGAGCTGAGAAGGGCTTGGGTGGGAAAAAGAGGGTTTTCCCGTCGGGGTGGGAGCTGGGGCGGGCGAGTGTGGGCGGTGAGGGAAGGGCGCAAAAAAACCGGGTCCTGTGCGGGGACCCGGCTTTGTGGGGAAGGGACTTGGCTCAGGCCTGGCGGCGACGGCGGCGGAAGGCGGCGAGCAGGAGCAGGCCACCGGCACCGGCGGCGGCGTAGGTGGAGGGCTCGGGGACGGATGAGAGCCTGACCGCCTCAAGGCGCTGGGCGTCGAAGTTCAGCGTGTCCACGCCTCCGGGGATCTGACCGGAGAAATGAACGCCGCGAATGGCCGCAGGATTGAAGAGGAAGTCCGAGGGAGTCCAGGCAGCGTTCTGGGTGGTGAAGAACTCGTTGTCGAAGGCAGCCAGGTCAAAGATCGCGCTGGCGGTGAAGTCCAGGGAATCGATGAGGGTGACGGTGAGTGTGAGGCCGTCGTGGTTGCCGTTGATGCGAGCTGTCAGGGCCAGCAGGTCGAGGCCAGAGATGTTGAGCGCGGGATCGAGGCCGAAGGTGATTCCCGAATCGATATCGTTTGAACGCTGCCAGAAGCGCTGAAACTCCGTATCCTGAAGACCAGGGCCCCAAGTGCCCTGAGGGTTGACGTCGAGCGGTGCGTTGCCGTCCGACAGGTCGAGGAGGGTGACCTGCGCGAAGGCAGTGAGAGACAGGCTGAGCGCGGCGAACGCGGCGGCAGCCCTGAGGAATTTGACGATCATGGTGTGTGTGTGATTGATTTAGAAACCCAGGTTTCGAACAAGGTCAACTGTTCCGGCTGTTGTTCCTGCACGTTGGATGAGAAGGCTGGTGGTTACGGCCAGCGGGAGGGTGTTGGACGCGGCCTGGTCGCTCGAGCGAACCCAGGCGCTGCCGTTGTGATAGTAGCCGACCCAGGTGCCACCATTATGCAAGAAGGCCTGGTCTGCGGTGCCTGTGCGCCATCCCGGGACGAGTGTCTGCAGGGCGAGGCCGGCGAGGGTGGTGTCGGTCGGGTATCCCAGCGAGATCACCGTGCCGCCGGCCTTGGCGACCGTGGTGCGGAAGGGCGTGGCGAGCACGCGGCCCGAGAGCACGAGGGGCAGGGTGGACCCGCGGCGCTGGATGGAGAGGCCCGTGCCGGGGCGCACCATGATGTTGTCGCAGTTGGTGGCGGTCAGGCCCGTGGTGCGCCGCCAATGGCCGAAGGCGGTGTCATAGTAGTAGGCGATCCAGGTGGCGCCGCTGCGCAGCTGCACGATGTCGGCGGTGGCCGAGCTGGTGCCGCCCTGCAGGGTGGAGGCGCCGAAGAGGGTGCCGAGGGTCTCGACCGGGACCAGCTCGAAGCGATCCACGCCAGGGACGATGCCGAGGGTGGTGAGGTCGATGCTGGCCAGGGTGAGGGTGGTGGCGGTGTTGGACTTCACGTCGAACTGACGGCCGGCGGCGGCGCCGGTGGTGAAGCGCAGGGCCCAGGGGGCGGCGGGGTTGGCGAGGTTGCCGGTCCAGGCGCCGCCGAGGTTGCCCACGGTGGCGGGGGACAGTGTATCCACTGTTCCACTACGGATGCCGGCCAGGGGGCTCTGCACGTCGTCGAGAACGGGTGAGAAGACCGTGGTGGCGCCGCCAGCCAGGCTCACGCGCGTGTAGCCGACGGGCACGGTGCGGGCGCTGCCGAGCACGAGGCGGAAGAAGCGGCGGGGCGCGTCGGCGGGCACGAGGGCGACCAGGGTGTTGCTGTCGGTCGTGGAGGACTCAAGCGCCGCTCCGAGCTGCTGCCAGGAGGCGAGGTCGGTCGAGGTCTCGACGACGTAGGCGAAGCCCTCGGCGAGTTTGCGCTGCTGGAAGCGGAAGGCGGCCTGGCCGTCGGCGAGGGTGCAGGCGGGCAGTTTCTCGGAGTCGGGTGCCAGCGGATTGAGGCCGAGGGCGTATTCGATCACGTTGGCGACCCCGTCACCGTCGGCGTCGGCGGCCTCGGCGTCGCGGCCCGCGGGGAGCGGGGCGGCGGCGGCCCAGGCTGCGTAGGACTGGGTGACAGTGAGCTGCGCGGCTGCGCTGGACTGGCTGGCCCATTCATTGGAAACCACACAGTCATAGGCGCCGATGTCTGCGGCACCCAGGCTGGAGAGGGCCAGGGAATTCGTGGCGGCGGAGGCATTGCCGAGGATTGGCTGGCCGTCCTTGCGCCACTGGTAGGAGAGGGTGCCGGGGCCGGAGGCCGCAATGGAGAAGCTGGCCACGCCGCCGGCGGAGCCGGCCAAATCGACGGGCTGCGTGGTGATGGCGGGAATGGTGGAGCTGACACTTACGTTGAGCTTCAGGTCGTCGATGCGCCAGTTGGCGACGCCAGAGGAGGGTGATCCGGTGCCGTTGTAGCCATAGATACGCAGCGTGAGCTGCCCTCCATTCACGATGACCTGGCTGGTGATGGCGGGAGACCTTAGTGCCCAAGTGCCCGTGTTGCTCACGGTCACTTCCGCAAGGGCCGAGGCGAAGCTGTCCGTGCTTGCAAAGACACCCAGGCTGGTGGGACCGGTGCTCGTGCTGCGGGTGCCGAAACTCATTCCATTCAGCGTGACGTGCTGGTTTGCACCGGCAGTCAAGGTGACTTCAAAGTAGGCTGATCCGCCACTGTTCTTGTTGAGGGTGCCGGTGCGGGCGCAGGCCCTGATGTTACATGCGGCTGAGGCGCCAGTGTAGCCCGAGGAGATGGACTCATAATAGATGGTCGGGTTGGTGGTGCCGAGGTTGTTGTTTCGGGTGACCGAGGACACGGTGACTCCTGTGGGGACTCCACTGGTCGGATCGGGGTTGGGGCTATAGGAGGTGTTCGAGGTGCCGGTGCCGAAATTCCAGTAGATGGCGCCGGAGCCGACCACCTGAGACGTAACCGTGAGCACGGCGTCATTGCTCGTGACCGAGCCGGCGGAGTTGCTGACTACGACGGTGTAGGTGCCGGCGCTGTCATTGGTCACGCTGGAGACCGTGTAGGAGCTGCCGGTGGCGTTGCTGATCTCAACACCGTCCTTCAGCCATTGGTAGCCGAGGGTGCCGCCACCGTTGCTGGCCGCGACCGAGAAGATGACGTTGGAGCCGAGCAGGGCCGATTGGGAGAGGGGCTGCGTGATGATGCCGGGCACGGTGACCACTGTGCCGCCGCCACCGCCGCCGCCCGTGGAGCCGCCGTCGACCTTGGCGCGCAGGGTGTTTGCGAGGGCCTCGGGAAGGGCGGTGAAGAAGTGCAGGCCGGTGGCGAGCTCGAGCTGGGCCACGCTGGTGATGTAGGTCTGCCAGGGGTCGTTGCGGATGCCCTGGACATTGGGGACATAGAGGGCGATCACGCGCGTGTCGGC
>JAHFTI010000525.1 GCA_023265535.1 Opitutaceae bacterium | reverse complement strand
GCGCCAGAAGGCGGGCGGGGCCGCGGAGGCCTCCCATTCCGGACGCATCCTCATGGGGACCGTGAAGGGCGACGTGCACGACATCGGCAAGAACATCGTCGGCGTCGTCCTGGCCTGCAACAATTACGAGGTGATCGACCTGGGCGTGATGGTGTCCTGCGAGAAGATCATCCAGACCGCGATCGAGCAGAAGGTGGACCTCATCGGCCTCTCCGGCCTGATCACCCCCTCGCTCGACGAGATGGTGCACGTGGCGCGCGAGTTGCGCCGCGCCGGCCTCACCGTGCCGCTGCTCATCGGCGGCGCCACCACGAGCGCCGCGCACACCGCGGTGAAGATCGCGCCCGAATACCCGCACGGCGTGGTGCATGTGCTCGATGCCTCGCGCGTGGTCAACGTGGCCAGCGCCCTGCTCTCCCCCGAGCAAAAGCCCGCCTTCCTCGCCGAGCTCGCCGCCAAGCAGGAGCAGCTCCGCCAGGACTTCGCCGCCCGCCAGGGGGCGCGCAAGCTGCTCGCCCTCGCCGAGGCGCGCGCGCGCCGCACGCCCATCGACTGGGCGGCGGCCGACATCCCGCGTCCTGAATTTCTGGATACACGTGTGTTCGACCAGGTGTCGCTGGGCGAGATCGCCGCGTACATCGACTGGGGCCCCTTCTTCAGCACCTGGGAAATCCACGGGCGCTATCCCGACCTGCTGAGCGCCCCCGAGACCGCCACCGAGGCGGGCCGCCTTTTCCGCGATGCCCAGGCCCTGCTGGAGCGCATCGTCAAGGGGGGACTCTTCACGCCCCGCGCCGTGGTGGGCTTCTGGCCCGCGAATGCCGTAGGCGACGACGTCGTTCTCTACACCGACGAGCAACGCAGCGCCGAACGCGCCCGCTTCCGTTTCCTGCGCCAGCAGCAGGAGAAACCGGCCGGTCAGCACCAGCATTGCCTCGCCGACTTCATCGCCCCGCTCGAGAGCGGCCGCCTCGACTACCTCGGCGGCTTTGCGGTCACGACCGGGCATGGCGTCGAGCAACTTGCCGCCTCCTTCAAGGCCGCGAACGACGACTATTCGGCGATCATGGCGCAGGCCCTGGGCGACCGCCTCGCCGAGGCCTTCGCGGAATACCTGCACAAGCAGGTGCGCGACCTCTGCCGCTATGGCCTGAAGGAGCGCCTCAGCATGGAGGAGATCATCCGCGAGAAATACCGCGGCATCCGCCCCGCCCCCGGCTATCCCGCCTGCCCGGACCACACCGAGAAGCGCCTGCTCTTCAGCCTGCTCGACGCCGAGAAGAACACAGGAATCCGCCTCACCGAGAACTGCGCCATGCACCCGGCCAGCAGCGTGAGCGGCCACTACTTCAACCACGCCGACTCGAAGTACTTTGCCGTGGGCAAGCTCGCCCGCGACCAGGTCACCGACTACGCCACCCGCAAGGGCTGGCCCCTGGCCGAGGCGGAGAAGTGGCTCTCCCCCTACCTCGACTACACCCCCTGAGCCGAAGGCAGCTTGCGCTCCGTCCAGCTTCCATGCTGCATGGACGGAGCCACCCACGCCCATGCCCTTTTCCTACTCACGCACGATCCACTTCGCCGACACGGACGCCGCGGGCGTCGTCTTCTTCGCGCGCTACTACGCCATCTGCCACGAGGCCTATGAGGAGGCGATCGCGGCCCAGGGACTGCGCTTTGGAAGCCTGTTCGAGAATGCGGACACCATGATCCCGATCAGCAGGAGCGAGGCGAAGTACCTACGCCCCCTGGTCTGCGGAGACAAGCTGCGCGTGACAGTGCGCGCCGAACGCCTCACCCCGGAGAGTTTCGCCATCCACTATGAGCTCTTCAAGGAGGGCCATCCCGAGAAGCTGGCTGCGGTGGCCCGCACCGAGCATGTCTGCATCAGCCTGAAGGGCCGCGAGCGCCTGCCCCTTTCCCCGGCGCTCGAAAAGGCCCTGGCGGCGCTCTGAGGCAGGACCAGCCCTCCCAAAGCCTTGGCTTGGCAAATGCTGTCTTAGCGGCGATGTGTTTTCCATGAAGTCGAACGACAGCAGGCTCGCAGGCAGGATTCTCTGGGGACTTCTTTTTGGCCTCCTGGCAGGGCTCGCGGTGCTGGCGCTCGGCCAGGTGTGGCCGGGGCTGCACGAGGGGGCGCGCTCGCTCTCGACGCAGGTCCTTGATCCGCTGGGGCAGGTCTTCCTTCGGCTGCTCTTCTTTGTGATCGTGCCGCTGGTGTTTGCCTCACTCGCCTCGGGTGTGGCCCAGCTGGGACGCCCCGGGCTGCTGGGCCCGCTCGCCGGAAAGACCTTCGTTCTTTTCTTTGCCAACATGGCGATCGGCGTGGCGATCGGCCTGGTCATGATGAATGTGCTTCGCCCCGGGGAGGGACTGCCTCCCGAGGCGGTCACACGACTCATGGCCGACTATGGGGGTGCCGCCAGCAAGCACGTGGCCGCCCAGCCCAATGGCGTGAGTACGAGCCTGCCAGCGATCGTCGACATGTTCATGCCGCGCAACCTGCTCGGGGCCGTTGCAGGCACCCAACGCAACGCGCTCGGCGAAGTCCTGCCCCTGATCCTCTTTGCCATCCTCACGGGAGCGGCCGCCATGAAGCTACGCAGCGAGGATCGCGCGCGGCTCATGGGGGTTCTTGACATGGTGACGGCGCTCATGACGGGCATCGTCGACATGGCCCTGCGCCTGGCGCCCTACGCGGTGCCCGCGATGATCTTCAGCGTGGTCGTGAAAATCGGCCCGGGCATCGTCGTCACGCTTGGCATCTTTGTGATTGGGTGCCTGGGGGCGCTGCTCCTGCACCTCGGCGTGACCATGAGCCTTTGGCTGCGTTTCCTGGCCAAGCGTTCCCCACTGGCCTTTTTCAGGGACATCCGCGCCGTGATGGTGACCGCCTTCTCGACGAGCTCCAGCAACGCCACCCTTCCCGCCGCCCTTGAATGCGCCACGCGCGACCTCGGCGTGAAGCCGAGCGTGGCGGGTTTTGTGCTGCCCCTGGGCACGACCATGAACATGAGCGGCACGGCGCTCTTCGAGGGCTGCGTGGTGCTCTTCGTCGCACAGGTGTACGGCGTGCACCTGGAACTCGGCCAACAGGTCAGCCTTCTCCTGCTCTCCGTGCTCAGCGCGGTGGCCGTGGCCGGCATCCCAGGCGGCTCATTGCCCCTGATCGCGGGCCTGCTCGCCAGCTTCGGCATCCCGCCCGAGGGCATCGGCCTGGTGCTGGGCGTGGACCGCCTCCTCGACATGAGCCGCACGATGGTGAACGTGTCCGCGGACATGGTCACCACCGTGGTGGTGGATGCGTGGACGCCGAAGAGTGCGGTCTCCGGACACGAACCAGACGCCAACCTGGCTGGAGTACCCAAGCAGGGATCAGATTAATCCCTGCCT
>JAHFTI010000524.1:680-3394 GCA_023265535.1 Opitutaceae bacterium | reverse complement strand
GCCGGACCCGCTCCGCCCTCATCCAGGGCTGGTCGCCCAACCAGGCGGCCAGCTCGCGCGCCATGGCCTCGTCGTCCGCCACGCGCGGGTGCAGCGCGGACCAGTGCGTGAAGGCAAAGTGGCTGACTCGTGTATCCTCCTTTTCGATACACGCCACGGCCTTTTCCCAGGCGGCCAGCAGCGCCGGGTCCTTGGCCCCTCCCCACATGCCGCCGCGCAGCAGCACGATCCGCGCCTGCGGGTGGTCCGCCCGGATGCGCCGCGCGAGCGCGACGAGGCCGTCCGTGTAGCCCGCCGGGAAGGCGTGCCCCGCGTTCTTGCTGAACGAGCTGTCGTTCTCGCCCAGGTTCACGAAGATCAGGTCCGGTTTCCAGCCGTCGTCGGGCGCCCGTCGTGAGCCGATCTCCGGATAGAGCGCGTCCCAGGCCTGGTGAGCGAGGATCTCCACGTAGCCCTCGCAGATGCCCATTCCGCTGATGGCGAGGTTGCGGTAGTCCGCGCCGAAGGCCGCCGCCGTGAGCGCACCATAGCTCCTCGCATTGTTGTGCGTGGAATGGTCGTCCCACTGGTCGTTTTCCCCATCCTCATTGCAGGCCCCCACGGTGATGGAGTCGCCAAAGAACAGCATCGAGACCGGGTGCCTTTCCAGGGCCGGCGCCCGCAGGCGGGCCCCCGTCTCGAGCTCGAGTCCCGCAAGCGCAACGTGCCCCACGGCGGCATCGCTGGTCTTGAAAATCCTCAGGGTGTGCCAGCCGGGGCCCAGGGGCAGCGGCCAGGGCTTGCTGCTCCGGCCCGCCCCCGTCACCGAGACGCGCTGGCGCCGTCCGTCCACCTCCACGTCGAAGTGCGATTGCCCCGTGTTTTCCCCGAAGAGCAGGGTCAGCGAGCGGCCCTCGAAGTCGACCGCCACGCGCGTGGCCTGCCAGATCAGCACGGGTGCTCCCTGCGGGTCGCGGTCGATGCGGCCTTCCACGCGGAATTCCGGCGACTGGGCCACAAGGGCCTGCGAGGGTGCGTTGAGGCTGGCGGCGGTGTTCATGCAGGAGCAGAGCAGGAGGGAAAGGCCTGCCAGGCGGAGGCAGGCGTTGTGGAGTCGGTTCACGGTGGCTGTCTTTATTGACCACCGACCGCGCAGCTCAAGGCACAAAAAACCCCGCCGGGCGCGGGGCCCGGCGGGGTTTTAGGCAGCTGCTGTCAGCTAGGGGGGCTTGCCAAAGGAAGCCAGCGATCAACCCGTGAAGTACAGGTAGGCGCCGGTGATGAAGACCATGATGATGCAGGAGAAGATGACCTCCTGCTTGCCCCAGCTGCTGCGGGTCTTGGCCTTGTCCTCGGGGGTGGCCGTGCCGAAGGTCAGGCCCTTGATCGTGCCGTAGTCGGGAGCCGCGGTGGCGTAACTCACAACAACCATGACGACCATCGAGATCAGGGTGATCAGGATCGAGAAGTACTGGAAGTTGATGTTGTTGACGATCCAGAGGAACGAGCCGTGGTCATAGCCGTTCTCAAAGCCCTTAAGCTTCATGGTGACCGGGGTGTCGACCGCCATGCGGAACACACCGACGATGAAACCGATGATCATGGCCCAGAGACAGCCGGCCGCGTTCAGGCGCTTCCAGAACACGCCGAAGAAGAACACGACGAAGATCGGGGGAGCGAGGTAGCCCTGCACCGACTGGAGGTAGTCATAGAGGCCGTGGGCACCCTTGATCACGGGGATCCAGGCGATGGAGATCAGCACCATGACGACGGTGGCGATGCGGCCCGTGCGCACGAGCTGGGCCTGGGAGGCCTTCGGGCGGAGCTTCTCGTAGATGTCGACCGTGAAGAGGGTCGAGCAGGCGTTGAACACGCCGGCCAACGAACCCATCAGCGCGGAGAGCAGGCCTGCGACGACGATGCCGCGGATGCCCGAGGGCAGGAGGTGCTGCACCATGATCGGGAAGGCTGCCTGGGAACCGCCGCCTTCGGGGGAGTTGAAGGCTTCCGTCAGGCCGGGGATCTTGCCGCTCTTGGCGAGCGCGAAGCAGATCAGGCCGGGGATGATGAAGAGGTAGACGGGGAAGAGCTTCAGGAAGGCCGCGAAGATCGAACCCTGGCGGGCGACGCGCTCGCTCGGGGCGCCGAGGGCGCGCTGCACGATGTACTGGTCGGTGCACCAGTACCAGAGACCGATGACCGGGGCGCAGATCGCCATGCCGAGCCAGGGGAAGTTGGTGTTGAAATACCAGGCCTGCTTGACGATGACACCGGCCTCGTTGACTTCCTTGACCGGGGCCCAGGTGGCAATCTGGCCGGCGGGGACGAGGGGCTTCCAGAGATTGAACATCTCGGAGCCGCAGTACTCACGCAGCACACTCCAGCCGCCGAGGGCGTGCAGACCGTAGAAGGTGAGAAGGGCGGAACCCACGATGAGCACGACCACCTGCACGGCGTCGTTGTAGGCCACCGCGCGCATGCCGCCGAGGGTGGTGTACAAACCGGTGAGGACCACCACGAGCACGGAGCCGACCCAGAAGCTGTCCACAAAGACGCCTGCGATGGTGAAGCTCATCTCGGGGAGCAGCGCGCCGAAGACGACGCCGCCGGCGAAGATGCCGACCGCGATCTTCGAGACCACGAAGGTGATCAGCGAGACGATGGAGAGCACGTAGCGCGAGCTGGTGGAAAAGCGGCGCTCGAGGAACTCGGGCATCGTGAAGACCAGCGAGCGT
>JAHFTI010000524.1:0-670 GCA_023265535.1 Opitutaceae bacterium | reverse complement strand
CCAGGCGTGGAGCTCATAATGGGCGAGGGCCACACCGTCCTTCGCGCCGGAACCGGCGAGACCAACGATGTGCTCCGAACCGATGTTGGAGGCGAAGATCGAGGCGCCCACCACCCACCAGCCGAGATTGCGGCCGGCGAGGAAGTAGTCATCCGTGGTATTCTTGCTCTTGCGCACCACCCACCAGGCGACGCACAAAAGTATGCCGAAATAAAGGCCGACCATCACCCAATCCAACCCGGTGAGGGCTGATTTGGGCGCAAAGGCAGCCAAGCTTAGTTGTAGGGTATTCATGCCGTGTGGTTGTACTTGTCCTCTTGGTGAAACTGCTGACTTGGATCACGCGTGAACGGCTTTCCGGCAAAACAATGACCGACGGCGGGCCGGAAACATTGGACTAGGGGGTGCCAATATTCACGGACCGGGGTAGGCAGGTTGCTGGGCGGGCAATCCGCGCTGATAAGAAGCTGCGATTTCACTCCCACGGAGAGGCGCGGGAGTCGAGTGCATAGTGCCAGCAGCCCACGTTACGTAATGTGAACGTGGCGCGGCGCGGCGCTGACGCCCTGTTTCAGGGGGCCTGGGTCGCGAAATCTGCCACCAGCTTTTCGGCCGAATGGCCGTCTCGCGCAGGGTGCGCAGGCTCAGCGCATCGTGCCGCTTGGCCAGC
>JAHFTI010000523.1 GCA_023265535.1 Opitutaceae bacterium | reverse complement strand
GGCTGCCGGCAAGCGCTATGGGAAACCTCTCCACTGGTTCATCATGACCAGCCACCAGAACCACGTCGCCACGGAGGCCTTCTTCGTCGAGAACAAGTTCTTCGGTCTTTCTGCCAGCCACGTCCATTTCTTCCGCCAGGGCCGCATGCCCGCCGTCGATTTCAACGGCAAGATCCTCCTTGAAAGCACCGGCAGCATCGCCATGTCCCCCGACGGCCATGGCGGCTCCCTGCGCGCCCTCGACCGCAGCGGCTCGCTCGACCTCATGAAGCGTGAGGGCATCGACATCCTCAGCTACTTCCAGGTCGACAATCCGCTCGTCCGCTGCATCGACCCCTCCTTCATCGGCTGGCACATCCTGAGCGGCTCCGAGATGTCCTCAAAGATGATCCCGAAGGCCTATCCCGAGGAGAAGCTCGGCCATTTCTGCATGCAGCGCGGCAAGATGGTGGTCATCGAATATTCCGACCTCCCCATGGCCATGCAGCGCGAGATCGATCCCGCCACTGGCCTCCTGCGCTACCTCGCCGGCAGCATCGCCATCCACGTGCTCGACCGCGAGTTCGTCCGCCGCATGGCCGCAGGAGGCGACGACTCGCTGCCCTTCCACCGCGCCGACAAGAAGATCCCGACCGTCGACGCGAGCGGTGCCCCCGTGAAGCCGGAAAAGGCCAACGGCGTGAAATTCGAGATGTTTGTCTTCGACGCGCTCCCCTTCGCCGGAAAGCCGGTGGTGATCGAGACCCTCCGACAGGACGACTTCTCCCCCGTCAAGAACGCCGAGGGCCTCGACTCTCCCAAGACCTGCCGCGAGGACCAACTGCGCCAGTACCAGCGCTGGCTCAACGCCAACGGCGCCCGCCTCCAGGCCGATCCCACGGGCCTGCCGTCAGTCACCCTCGAGGTGACGCCCGCGTTCGGCTACGACGAGGACTCCTTCGCCTCCTCCTGGGCCGCCCTTGCCACCAAGCCGGCGCTCTCCGAGGGCCTCGTTCTCTGAGCACCGCGCCGGGATGTTCCACTCCAAGGACCGGACACCTCGTAACCGGTCCTTGGATACAGTGGCCCCCTCCAGACTCCACTTCCCCCCAGCTACAGCCCACCTCCAATCAGACACCACCGATCATGAGCACCCTCGAGAAAATCCAGTCCGCCGGCAGCTCCGGCCAGCTCCTCCCGAGCACCGTGGAAAACCTTTCCGCCTGGCTCGCCGCCGGACTCCCGCAATGGGCCGCCGACAGCATCGACGAGCTCGTAGCCCAGGGCGCCTGGGGCGAACTCAACGACCGTTTCTACCGCTACCTTGAATTCGGCACGGGCGGCATGCGCGGCCGCACCATCGGTGTGGTCAGCACCCAGGCCGAGAAGGGCGCCGGTTCGGGCACCCAGGGCAGCCCTGCCCACGCCGCCATCGGCTCCAACGTGCTGAATGACTTCACCCTCATCCGGGCCACCGTCGGCCTCTTCCGCTATGTCAGCGCCCACCTGAAGGCGGCCGGCCGCGCCGACCTGCCCAAGCTCGTCATCGCGCACGACGTCCGCCATTTCTCCCGCCACTTCTGCGAGCTCGCCGCCTCCACCTGGACGCGCCTGGGCGGCGCCGCCTTCATCTTTGAGGGGCCGCGCTCCACGCCGCAGCTGAGCTTCACCGTGCGCTGGGCCCACGCCCACGCCGGCGTGGTCATCACCGCCAGCCACAATCCCCCGCACGACAATGGCTTCAAGGCCTACTTCGACGACGGCGGCCAGGTGGTCCCCCCGCATGACAAGGGCATCGTCACCCAGGTGAACGCCGTCTCGCTCGCCGAGGCCAAGTCCTTCCTCGACATCGACATTTCCCGCGTCATCAGCCTCGGCGCCACCGCCGACGAAGCCTACCACGCCGTCGCCTACCAGTCCATGCTCGACCCCGAGCTGTGCCGCAAGTCCGGCCTGAAGGTGGCCTTCACCAATATCCACGGCACCGGAGCCATCGCCAGCGTCCCGCTGCTGCGCAAGGCCGGCTGCGAGGTCCATGTCGTGCCGGAGCAGGAGGCCTTCGACGCCCGCTTCCCGACGGTCAAATCGCCCAACCCGGAGAACGCCGAGGCCCTCGCAATGGCCATCGCCATGGCCGAGGCCAAGGGCCTCGACCTTGTCGTCGCCACCGACCCCGACTGCGACCGCATGGGCTGCGCCGTGCGCAACCGCCAGGGCAAGCTCGAGCTGCTCACCGGCAACCAGATCGGCTCCCTCATGGCCGAGTATCGGCTCACCAAATACAAGGAGCTGGGCTGGATTCCCGCCGCCGGCTCCGACCGCGTGGCGATCGTCAAGACCTTAGTCACCACCTCGCTGCAGGACTCCATCGCCCGCAGCCACGGCGTGAAGGTCATCAACACCCTCACCGGCTTCAAGTGGATCGCCGGCAAGATGCGCGGCTACGAGGACCAGCTGCGCAAGGCGCTCGTCGAGAAGCAGGGCATCGCACTCGACTACGATGCCACGCCCTTCCGAAGCCGCGCCCGCCTCCTCCAGGAGCACAGCACCTTCTACGCCTTCGGTTGCGAGGAGAGCTACGGCTACCTGCCCAATGACTACGTTCGCGACAAGGACGGCAACGCCGCCTGCCTCATGATGGCCGAACTCTGCGCCTTCGCCAAGAGCCGCGGCCTGACCGTCCCCGAGTACCTCGACGAGATCTACCTCCGCAACGGCTTCTACCTCGAGGGCGTGATCAACCTCTACTACGAGGGCGCCACCGGTGCAGCCAAGATCAAGCGCATCCTGGACACCTATCGCTCCGCCTCCCCGAAGGCCTTTGGCGACATCGCCGTCTCCAAGTTCCAGGACTTCGGTCGCGAGACCTTCAAGGACAACGACGGCGAGGAAATCCCGAAGCAGGACCTCTACTTCGTGACCCTCTCCAACGGCTACACCTTCGCGGCCCGCGGCAGCGGCACCGAGCCCAAGATGAAGTTCTACATCTTCGCCAGCGCCCCCGTCGCCAGCGCCGCGGAACTCGCCGCCACCAAGCTCAAGGTGCGCGCCGAGCTCGACCGCGTGAAGGCCCTCATCGAGGCCGACGCCAAGCTCCGCGCCGAGGGCTGAGCCAACGGCCCGTCAGCACTCACAAAAAAGTCCGGCACCCTCGGGTGTCGGACTTTTTTGTAGTCTGAAACTTGATACGCCTTAGATCAGCAGCAGGGCCGGGGCCTCGAGCAGCTGCTTGAGAGCGCCCAGGAACTGGGCGCCGACCGCACCGTCCACCACGCGGTGGTCGACGGAGAGCACCAGGTTCATGCGCAGCCCTACCGCGAGCTGGCCCTCGACCACCACCGGCTTTTCCACCGTGGCGCCGACCGCAAGGATCGCCGCGTTCGGCGGGTTGATGATGGCGCTGAAACGATCCACGCCCATCATGCCGAGGTT
>JAHFTI010000522.1 GCA_023265535.1 Opitutaceae bacterium | reverse complement strand
GCGCCTTCCCCACGCGCGAGCAGGCCCGCAGGAACATCGAAGCCGTGAAACGCGTCGGCCACAACTCACTCAATTTCCATCGCAAGATCGGCGATCCCCTGGTGATGGAGGCAGCCGACGAGCTCGGTGTGCTGATCTACGAGGAGGTCGGCGGCATGCCGGGAGTCACGGGCATCGGCGTGCCCGGATGGATCGAGGGTGCCCGCGACAACGAGGCCTACCTTGTCTCCCAGCTCATGCCCGCCAAGTTCGAGCGCATGGTGCGCCGCGACCGGAAACATCCCAGCGTCATCGCCTGGAATCTCGGCAATGAAGTGTGCGCGTTTGATTACATCCACCAACGCATCTTCCGCGAGACCTGGGCGCTGGACAACACCCGCCTGCTCCTCAACCAGTCCGGCGGTGTCTGGGGCGGCCCGTCCGGCTGGGTTCCCCACTTTCGTCCCTACGAGGACCAGCCGCGACTCGACTTTGTCGACAACCACACCGTGGACTCGGACTCCAGGTTCCAGGAAGGGGACCTGCTCAGCCACAGGGAGGAGCCCAGGGACAGCCTGCTCTATTGGGGGGAAGTCCGCTGCTACACCGGTCCCGACAATTGGGTGCGGCTCGCGAACGAAGGCCCTCTCGGCTACGACGGTGCCGCCTACGCGAAAATGGCGGGGCTGCTGTCCGCCTATCACGCCCGAAACCGTCTTGCCGAAACGAGCGGCGGCCTGATCGCCTCGCCAGCGGACATCACGCGCCTGGCCGCCACCGGCCTGATGTACACCAACGGCCGCCTCTCCCAGGCGATCCTCTCCAACAACCAGCAGGACGGCTATGCGATCAACGGCTGGAGCGGCGCGGATCCGGAGCTCAACGACGACTTCCTGGGCTGGGTCTCCGCCCTGTGTGACGTGGACCGCAACATCAAGGGCGATCCTGACCTCCTCGCGTATTACAACCGGGACCTGCAGCTCGCCGTCTTCCGAACCAACGGGAAATACTTCAGGACGGGGGAAACGGCACTGTTCGAGATCAACCTGATCAATGAAAACCGGCTGAAGCCGGGTGAGTACCGCCTGCGCCTGAACCTCCTCGATGGGGAGGGCAAACCCTGTCTTTCAATGGCGCCCTGCGCGGTGAATGTGCTCTCCGGCGACACCCACGCACAGCAACTGATCAAGGCATGCCCCGTGAAGATGGAGGCGACAATGAGGGCGGGATACCTCACGCTGGAAGCAACGCTCCTCGATTCCACCGGAAAGGTCGTGGCGAACGGCTCGGAGCAGGTGCTCCTCCAGAACCGGGCCTCGTGGTCGGCCCGTCTCGCAAGGGCGAGCATCGGGGTCCAGGATTGGGACGCCGCCACAAAAGCCCTGCTTGAGGCACAGGTCAGCCCGCGCCCCCTGCAGGAAGCGAAGACACTGCTCCTGGGCAAGGCACCTGCCACCAAGGAACAGGCAGCGCAGTGGCTGAAGGCCCTGGAACGGGGTGCCACCGTGGTGCTGCGCTTTGATGCGGACTGGGCCGCACTCCTGCATCAGCTGGGCTATCTCTCCCGCCCCGTCACCACCTGGGGCGGTGCTCAGAAACGGTTTTGGAACGGCAATGGCTGGGGTTTCCTGACCGCCTTCCAGTCCACGCGGGACGGAGCGGCACCCGCCTGTGTCGGAACCAACAGCTGGGAAGTGCCTGCGGATCCTGTCGGCTTTGCCCCTTTCGAAAGCAAACATCCCCAGACCTCGCGCGGCGTCTTCGTTGCGCGCCCCGACCAGGTCCTGACACTCCTGGGCGAGATCCAGTGCGGTCCGGGGCGCCTCCTCCTTGCCCCCAGCTACGCCGTGGACCTGGACAACGCCTTCAGCGACCTGCTGTTCTATTCGCTCGTGCAGCCGCCCACCCCTTAGGGTGCACCCGCCGCCTTTCGCGCGAAGTCCAGTTCAGGGCGCAGCTCATTCAGGATGGGCGTGGTCAGCGCGGAAAATTCCGGCTTCTGCGGGCCCGTCAGGTCCAGGATCACGAGCTCATTGTCCCCCGGCCTGAGCCAGACACCGGGCAGGTACATCGTCTGCTGCGGCCCGATATTCCAGAAGCGACCCAGGTGGTGCCCGTTCACCCAGGCATAGCCCTTGCCCCAGGAGCGCATATCCAGGAAGCAGTCCCCCGTCTTCCCCACATGGATCGTGGCCCTGTGGAAGGCGGGACCCTGGACGGGCTTGGAGCTGTACTTCACGCCGGCCAGCATGGCTTCGTCGAAGGGAAGGCGGAACACCTCCACTTCACCGAGAGGCTTCCCGCCAAGCTGCACCGCACCGACGATGCCCTTGCGGTCGTGCACCTCGGCGCCGAAATTCACACGCCCCATGGCCTCGACCAGGATCTCCAGGCGGGCCTCACCGGCGCGTGCTGGCAGCTCGAGCTGCTTCTGCTGAAAGCGCCTGTCAAGATGACCGACGAGCGTACCGTCGAGGTACACCTGAGCAATGTCATGCAGGCCCTCAAAACGCAGCTGCTCGCGCGGCCCGGCAGGAACCCGGTAACGATAGAGGATACAGCCGTAGGCCTGGTCGTAGTCCTCCATGGGTCGGGCACGGCTGTCCTTGAGCGGAGGGGGCAGGCTGTCCATCAGCGAGGCGAAGCCGCTTGCCATCACTGCCGGGATGCTGATCACGGGGTTGGGTGCGGGCGGCTCGGGAAGGGTCTCCCCGGGCTGAAGAAATCTCGAGAAAAGCTCCCGCGTCGCAAGGTACTTGGGTGTGACCCACCCCGCCTCGCTGATGGGTGCATCATAATCGTAGCTGGAGGTGTCGGGCTTGAAGGGCCGGTCGGCGCCGGAACTGAACCCGAAGCTGGTGCCGCCATGCGCCATGTAGATGCTGAAGGAAGCGCCCATGCGCAGCATGGTTTCCAGGTCGGTCAGGTAGGTCTTCAGGTTGCCCTGGTTGTGCGGCTGCCCCCAGGTGTCGAACCAGCCCGGATAAAATTCGCCGTTCATGAGCGGGCCGCGCGGCGAGAACTTGCGCAGGGCTTCGAAGGACGACTTGGGATCATTGCCAAAATTGGCGACCAGCAGAAGCTCCGGGCAATAGCCGCGCTGCATCACGTCCTTGGGCGAACAGGCAAAGAGCGGCACGTCAAAACCGGCAGCCAGGAGCGCGTCCCTGATCGCGCGCATGTAGTCGGCATCGTCGCCGAAGAAGCCGTATTCATTTTCCACCTGCACAAGGAGGATGGGGCCTCCGCGGGAGACCTGCAAGGGAGCCAGAACCCGGCCTACTTCCTGCAGGTAGGCACGGGCGGGAGCGAGAAACCGGGGATCGCGGGACCTCAGCTTGATGTCGGGGTGCTTGAGCAGCCACGAGGGCAGGCCGCCCATCTCCCACTCGGCGCAGGCATAGGGCCCCGGCCTGAGGATGACCCAGAGCCCC
>JAHFTI010000521.1 GCA_023265535.1 Opitutaceae bacterium | reverse complement strand
GCCTGTTCGGCGAGGCGGTGGATCCCGGCGCGGCCCTCCTCGGCGAGGGGATTGCGCACGAGCAGTGCGCCGAGCCTGGAGCCAAGCAAAAGTGCCTCGTAGCGCAGGGCCAGTCCCGCCCGCCGCCGGTCCACCTGCACCTCGCGCACGAACCAGGTCGATCCGCCCGGATCGCCGGCGAGGGTGAGCGAGGCACTGTCGAAGAGGTCGAGCGCGGGGCCGCCCGCGCCCTTGCCGCGCCGCTGGTAGGCCAGGAGCACGCCGTGTTCCGGGCAGAGCAGGGTCAGCGGAGTGCAGGACTCGCGCGGTTCGCCGCGCGAGAGCACCAGGGCCGCGCATTGCAGGGTGTGGGACGGCATGGCCGTATCCAGAGTTCAGATACCCTGGCCGCCCACGCCGGGAGGGGTGCCGGGTGCGGGCGGGAGCACCGCGCCACCGGAGATGACCATCTTCATGCCGTCGCCCACGGACATCTCGAGCTCGATGATCTCCTCGCGGGGCATCATGAGCACGTAGCCGCCCGTCGGGTTCGGGCTGGTGGGGACGAAGACGGTCCAGTACTCGCCGGGGAGCTGCGCCTGAGGCTCGCCGCGCTGCTTGCTCGTGAGGAAGGCGAGGGTCCACACGCCCTTGCGCGGGAACTCCACCATGACCACCTTCGAGAACATGTTCTTGTTCTGGGAGCCGAAGGTGTCGACGACCTGCTTGACGGTGTTGTAGATGGCGCTGATGCCGGGGATGCTCTGGATCACCTTCTCGGTCAGGCCCGCAAAGAACTGCCCGAGCACGTAGCGCGAGAGCCAGCCCAGGCCCGTGATCAGCAGCAGCACGATCATCATCGTGGCCACATTCCACGCAAACTGCAGGGTGGGGTGGGCCAGCATCGAGTCGGGGAAGACGATGGGGCGGATCTTTCCGCCCAGATTGTCCACCAGCCAGGAGAAGACCATCCAGGTGACGGCAATGGGGGACAGGAGGATCAGCCCTGAGAAAAAGGCGGTGCGGAGTGAGGCGATGCGGGTCTCTCTCATGTCATCACTTTCGTGCAAGGCGTTTCCTTTCGATGCGGGCTCCGGCTAGGATGGCCAGCTCGTAGAGGACGTAGAGGGGGGCGGCGAACATCGACTGCGTGAGGGGGTCGGGCGTGGGCGTCACGATGGCGGCGATGACGAAGATGGCGATGATCGCGTGGCGGCGGTACTTGCGCAGGGTGGCCACCTTCAGGATGCCCATGTGCACCATCAGGACGATGAGCAGCGGGAATTCGAAGGAGGCGCCCACGCCGAGCACGAGCCAGGTCAGCAGGCTGTAGTAGCTGTCGGGAGTCCAGCGCATCACGAAACCGAACATCTGGTTGATCTCGACGGAGACCTTGAGCGTGCTGGGGATCAGCAGGAAGAAGCTGAAGCTGCAGCCGACCAGGAAGAGCAGGATCGCGACGAGGCCCGTCGGCAGGATCATGCGCAGTTCGCTTCGCGTGAGGGCAGGGGAGATGAATTGGCCGAGAAAGAAGAGGACGAAGGGGGCGGCGAGGGGCAGCGCGCCGAAGAGGCACATCTGGATCACCACGTTGAAGCCCTCCATTATGGTGGTCGTGCCCAGGTCCAGGTTGAGGGAGGGATTGTCGGCGCGGATGTGGTTGAAGGGCCACATCAGGACGTCGTTGAATTCCTTCAGGTACACGCCGATGAGCACGGCGAAAATGAGGTACACGACGGCGGACTTGACGAGGGTCCACCTGAGTTCCTCGAGGTGGTCGAAGAAGCCCATGGTCTTCTCCTGGGGGAAGCCCTCCTCGGTCTCCCCCTGCAGGGTGTGCTGCTGTTTGTTCTCTGTGCTCACAGGCGTTGTACGGTGATGTGAAGCAGGCAATGTGCGAGCCGCGATACAAAATTAAAGCGAGATATAGGGTGTGCTCGTGCTGCAGATTCGTTGACAGGGCTTGTCAAGAGGGCTTGTCTGCAAGCTTTCCGCGCAGCCAGCGTGGCACTTGTCTCCTTTCCCATAACAACCTCCTATGGCAGCAAAATCCAAACCCTCCGTGAAAAAAGCGCCCGCGAAGAAAACCGCCAGCGTCAGCAAGGCGGCCAAGACCACAAAGAAGGTCGTCAAGACGGTCAAGGCTCCCAAGGCCCTGAAGTACGTCTATAGCTTCGGCGGCAAGTCGGCCGATGGCGACGGTTCCATGAAGGCCCTCCTGGGCGGCAAGGGCGCCAATCTCGCCGAGATGGCCCGCATCGGCCTTCCGGTGCCCGCCGGCTTCACGATCACCACGGAAGTCTGCACCTACTACTACGCCAACAAGCGCACCTATCCCGCTTCCCTCGACGCCCAGATCAAGGTAGGCATCGAGAACATCGAGAAGAACATGGGCGTCAAGTTCGGCGCCAAGGACGGCATGCCCCTGCTCGTCGCCGTGCGCTCCGGCGCCCGCGATTCGATGCCCGGCATGATGGACACGATCCTCAACCTCGGCCTCAACGACGACACCATCCAAGCCCTCGTCAAGGCCACCAACAATCCCCGCTTCGCCTGGGATTGCTACCGCCGCTTCGTTCAGATGTACGGCGACGTCGTCCTCGGTGTGCAGAAGCGCCCCGGTGAGGACCATGAGCCGTTCGAGGTCGCCATCGAGACCCTCAAGGAAGAGCGCTACCACAGCCACGACGTCGAGGACACCAAGCTCACCGCCGAGGACCTCCAGGAGCTCGTCGCCCGCTTCAAGAAGCTCGTCAAGGAGCGCACTGGCAAGGATTTCCCCGCCTCCCCCTGGGACCAGCTGAAGGGCGCCATCGGCGCCGTGTTCGGTTCCTGGATGAACGACCGCGCGATTGTCTATCGCCGCAAGTACAACATCCCCACCGAGTGGGGCACCGCCGTCAACGTGCAGGGCATGGTGTTCGGCAACACGGGCGAGGAGTCCGGCTCCGGCGTCGCCTTCACCCGCGATCCCGCCACCGGCGAGAAGGTGTTCTACGGTGAGTTCCTCATGAACGCCCAGGGCGAGGACGTCGTCGCCGGCGTCCGCACCCCCGAGAAGGTCCAGGGTCTGGCCAAGGTCATGCCCTCCGCCTACAAGGAGCTGGAGCGCATCCGTGGCGTGCTCGAGAAGCACTTCCACGACATGCAGGACTTCGAGTTCACCATCCAGGCCGGCAAGGTCTACATGCTGCAGACCCGCAACGGCAAGCGCACCGGCATCGCCGCCGTCCGCCTCGCCGTCGAGATGGTCAAGGAGAAGCTGATCGACAGCAACACCGCCATCACCCGCGTGCCCGCCGAGCAGCTCGACCAGGTGCTCGCCCCCGTCTTCGATCGCGCCGCGATCAAGGGTGCCAAGCAGATCGCCACCGGCCTTCCCGCCGGCCCCGGCGCCGCCTCCGGCAAGATCTACTTCAACGCCGACCGCGCCGT
>JAHFTI010000520.1 GCA_023265535.1 Opitutaceae bacterium | reverse complement strand
GCGGTCCTGCTGTAGTGCAGACCGTTCACGCGCCAGTGTTTTGCGAGGTGCAGGTGCTCCTGAAACCTCGTGGCGAGGTCATCGGAGGGCATCATTCCCCCGGTGAAAAAGTAGCGGCTCATCCAATCGCTCTCATCGCGCGCCTCAAAATGGTAGGAATGGGTGCGATGGGTGAACACATGCATGAAAAAGCGCCCACCCGGACGCAGCCAGGAGGAGATCCTGGAGAAGAGCAGCGGCCAGTTCTTCATGTGTTCGAACATCTCCACGGAGACGACGCGGTCGAAGCGCGAGGCGTCAAAGGCGACCTCGTTCATGTCGCAGGTGATGATGGTGAGATTGGTCAATCCGAGGCGGCGTGCCTCCGCATCGATGTGAAGTTTCTGGGTGCGCGAGTGCGATACGCCGGTGAAACGGGAACGCGGATGGCGCAGGGCAAGCCACAGGGAAAGGGAGCCCCAGCCGCAGCCCAGCTCGAGCACGTCCTGACCATCCTTGAGGGCGGCACGCTCCTCATAGATCCTGAACATGGCCTCCTCCGCCTCGCCGAGACTCTCCTCCCCCGTCTCGAACCAGCAGCAGGAATACTTCAGGTGGGGTCCGAGCACATGCTGATAGAACTCCGTGGGCACCTCATAATGCTGCTCCTTGGATTCGGACGTGTTGATGGCGACGGGCATGGTGGACAGTGCACGGGCGAAGGCCTGGCCGGAGGCCTCTGCGTCGGAATGGGGTCCGGTAGTGACCTCACGGATACGCTGGGCGAGGAGCCTGCGTATGCCCAGGCGGATGGCGAAATCAGGGACAAGGTTCTTGCTGAGAAGTGTGTCGATCATGGGTTGGACCTGGTTTGGGTTCGTCGGAACGGGAAGGGATAAAAGGCAGGCACGCGCGCCTGGTAGTCGGCATATGCCGCGCCCTTGGAGCGCAGCAGCTGGGCCTCGGTGTAGGCGACTCCGGTCACACGATGGAGGAAGTGGTGCATGAGCAGGGGGGACAGGAGCCCGGTCCAGCCCCAGGGGGAGCTCAGGCAAAAGAGGGCGAGCGACACCCAGATGAACCATTCGAAAAAATAGTTCGGATGACGGCTGAGGCCCCAGAGCCCGGTGTCGCAAACGCGTCCGCGATTGGAGGGGTCGGCCTTGAAACGTGCCAGTTGGGCATCGGCGACGGCTTCGCCGACCAGCGCACAGAGGAAGAGCGCGGCGGCAGCCAGCTCAAGGACGGAGAGGGTCGCGGCGCTGTTCTCCATCGGGGAAAGCAGCGGTGCGCACAGAAGGAGAACGATCAGGGCCTGGGCCATGAAAAAGAGGTACATCTTCACCGTCAGCGAACCCGCCCAGGCCTTGCGAAGGCTCACATAGCGACCATCCTCAACCGGATGATGCGAGGCCACGCGTTTCCACAGATGGAGCCCGAGCCTGAGGCTCCACAGCGTGACAAGTGCGGAGAGCAGGAGCCGGCGTTCGAGCGCCCCCGAGGAAAAGGTGGCCAGGAGCGCAACGGAAGGGGCGAAACAGAGTGCCCACGCCACATCCACGATCCCGTAGTTGTCGAGCCGCCTGGCGAGAAGGAAAACCAGCGAGAAAAACGCCACCAGGGCGAACGCCAGCCCGCAGAGTTGGAGGAGTCCGCTCACTATAGGCTCCCGAGGATGAGGGCTGCGGCCGAAAGGAGGCAAAGCACTGCGGGCAGGGGCAGGCTGGACTCATTGCGCGAGGCGAGCAGGGAGGGAATCTCGGAGACCTGCCGGATGCGGAACAGCTCACGCAGAGCAAAGGAGGCCATGGCGATGTTGCCCAGCAGCATGACCGCAAAGAACCAGAGCAGCCTGGAGAGGGCCCCCTTCTCCTTCCACACGATCCAGAGGTAAAAGCACACAAAGCCCCAGTAGGCATCAACGAGTGTGGCGACAAACCAGGGGTGTGACGCCACTGCGGGCGGAATGCTGAACAGGGCGCAGTTGAGCGAAGCCCAGGAAGTGACCGCCAGCATGGAGGCCAGCACCAAGACAAACAGCAGCCGGAGGAGGATGATCATGGGAGCGGCTCAGAGTGAGAGGTTGTTGGGGCGGGTGTAAACGGCATGCACGACAGAGATGTTGCGCAGGGCGAAGGCCGCCTCGCAGTAGGCGAGGTAGTAGTTCCATTTGCGCCTGAACACCTCATCGAAGCCCAGGTCGGCGACCTCATTGCCACAGGCATTGAAGCGGCAGCGCCATTCACGGAGGGTGCGTGCGTAGTCGGGCCCGAAGTCGTCGAGGCGGTTGAGCACGAAGCCTCCCTGCTTGGACAGAAGTTCGGAGAGGCGGTTGAGGGAGAGCAGCAATGAGCCCGGGAAAATATGCTTCTGAATGAAGTCCACCCCGCGGCGGAAGGCGGGATAACGCGAGTCCGGGCAGGTGATGAACTGCAGGGCCATCAGCCCCTCGGGACGGAGCGCCCGTGAAACCACGCCGCACCAGTCCGGCAGGTAGCGGTGGCCCACCGCCTCGAGCATCTCGATCGAGACGACACGGTCGAAGGTCTCCGTGCCGGGAAGTTCGCGATAGTCCTGCAGGCGGACCTCGATCAGATGGGAGAGTCCGGCCTCACGCACGCGACGCGTGGCCAGTTCGTGCTGGCTTGCGGAAAGGGTCAGGGTGGTCACGCGACAGCCGCGGGTGCGGGCGGCATGCAGCGCCCAGGAGCCCCACCCCGTGCCGATCTCGAGCACATGGTGTTCTGCCTCCAGGGCCAGCTGGCGGCACAAGGACTCATTCTTCTCGGACTGGGCCTGCTCGAGCGTGAGCGCAGGGCTGGTCCAGCGGGCGCTCGAGTACATCATCGAGGGGTCGAGCCACAGGGAGAAGAACTCGTTCGAAAGGTCATAATGGCGGCGGATATTGCTGACGGACTTGCGAAGGGAGTTGGGCTGGAGGAGATGCCCCAGGCGATTGACCAGGCGCAGCAGGTTGAGTGCACCGGCGCGCACCGAGGAGCCCGAAAGACCCGGCGAATTGTCGATGTTGAGCACGAACCAGGCAATCACGGCCGAAAGGTCGGGGCTGTCCCACTGCCCGTCCATGTAGGCCTCGGCGAAGCCTATGTCCCCGTAGAGGACGCAGCGGCTGAAGAATTCCTCGTCGCGCACCTGCATGCGTGCCACCTCGGGGATGGCGCGGGCTGCGGGATTGGGAGTCAGGGCATGCCAGGAGGAGCCTGAAGGCTCGCCATAGCTGACAAAGCCGCCATCGGGAAACTCCATGACCAGGTGGCCACGTCGCATGCGCCTGAACGTGGCGTCGAGGAGCCTGCGGGAAAGGCTCGCGCGCGAGGTGACGGGAGCGAGCGCGCGGGGAGCGGCCAGTGAGGGGGAGTTCGCTACGGTGCTTTCAAGTGGGACGTTCATGGGGCCTTGTTTGGCTGGAGGCTGGAAT
>JAHFTI010000519.1 GCA_023265535.1 Opitutaceae bacterium | reverse complement strand
CAAGACCCTCGGCGTGCCCTTCACCGAGGAGCCCGGCGAGGCCGCCTTCTACGGCCCGAAGATCGACTTCGTCGTGCGCGACGTCATCGGCCGCGAATGGCAGCTGGGGACAGTGCAGGTGGACTACAACCTGCCCGTGCGCTTCGACCTCTCCTACATCGGCGCCGACAACCAGCAGCACCGCCCCGTGATGATCCACCGCGCCCCCTTCGGCTCGATGGAGCGCTTCTGCGGCGTGCTCATCGAGCACTTCGCGGGCGACTTCCCGGTGTGGCTCGCCCCCGAGCAGGTGCGCCTCGTGCCCATCAGCTAGAAGACCCTCGACTACGGCCGCGAGCTGCTGGCCGAGCTCAAGGCGGCCGGCGTGCGCGCCGTGCTCGACGAGCACAATGACAAGCTCGGCGCCAAGATCCGCCGCGCCGAGGTGGAGAAGGTGCCGTACACGCTGGTGCTCGGTGGCAAGGAAGCCGAGGCCCGCGCCGTGAGCGTGCGCTCGCGCGCCAAGGGCGACGAGGGCGTGCTTCCCTTCGCCGAGTACAAGGAGCGCCTCCTGGCGGAGATCCGCAACCGCAGCCTGGCCGAGAAGAAAAAGTAAGGCCCGGAGCACTCGCAACGAGAGCCGTGCGGAGCGATCCCACGGCTCTCATCGTATCCAAAACTTCATTACACAACGGCCCCGCCCCCCCACCCTCCAGGCCCCAGGCATCGGATTGTCGGGCCGAGGCGGGCCGGGTGCGCAGGCCGGGACGAACGGGGAAGCAGCAACATGAATGACTGGAAAGGCGAACTCGACGCAATCGTCGGCGCCCGCCACGGCGGTGCCGGGGAGCCCATAGCAAAGCGGCTCGCGGAGCTGGATGCGCGCCATCCAAATGTGCCCGAAATCAAGCTTCAGCTGGCCTGGAGCCTGGAGGTCTGCGGACGCCCGGCCCAGGCGCTGCCCTGCTATGAGGCGGCCATCGCCCTCGGGCTGTCCACCCCGCAGGAGCACGCGGGCGCCCTGGTGGGGTTGGGCAATTGCCAGCGCGTGACCGGGCAGGGCGACAAGGCCGTCGAGACCCTGCGCAACGCCTGTGTGCTGTTTCCCGACAACCGCGAATTCGACGCCTTCCTGGCCCTCGCCCTCCACGCACAGGGACACTACGCAGAAGCCGTTCGTTGCCTGATGACAGTATTGATTGAAACCAGCGAAGATAACGGTATTCGTGCCTACCAACGCAGCCTGCGCCACGAATCCTCCAAGCTGGCCTGAGCACGCCCCCATGTCTCTCCCGGTCTCCTACCCCCCAAACCCCACACCGGAACAGCTCGTCGCCGCCCTGCGACAGCTCAGCCCCACGGCCCGCGTCCTGGCGCGCCTGCAGCACCTCCTAGCGGATCCCAATTCCGGCTTGGACGACATCTCGGCGCTGCTCAAGCTGGACGCATCCCTGGTGACCCGGGTCATCCAGGTGAGCAACAGCATCATCTTCCGGCGTGGCGATCCCAGCCGCACGATCGACGAGGCGGTGAACCGCATCGGCTTCCGGGAAATCTTCCGACTTGTTGCCATCGTGGCCTCGAATGCAGTGGCTTCCGGCCCCTACGCTGCCTACGGCCTCAACGCCGAGGACGTGTGGACCCAGTCGGTGGGCAACGCCCTGGCCGCGGAACTCATTGCAGAGCAGACCGGGGAGGACTACTCGACGGCCTACACTGCAGGCCTGCTCCAGACAATAGGCCGCATGCCGATCAACCAATATTCTCTGCATCTGGATCCCAATCGTCGCTTCGCCGACACTGGCTTCCCGAACGATTACAGCACAGCGGAACTGGCACTGCTTTCATACAACCAATCCAAGGTTTCGGCATACATGCTCCAGAAGTGGGAGTTTCCGCCTGCACTGATCAAGCCGGTGCAGCACCAATACGAGCCCCTGTCCGCGCCAGAACCGCACGACACCCTCGCGGCGGTGATCTATGCGGGACGCCTACTTCGCACCCTGCACGCGGACGGCCTGGCCGTGCCCTTCGCACCTGAGGAGGACGAGGTGCTCGGCGGCCTGCGCATGGACCGTGACAGGCTCGCGCAGCTGCTGCCCCAATTCGAGATGCAGCTGGACAGGGCTCGCCAGATCACGGCAGCCATGCAGATACGCACCGGCGGCCGCTGAGGCCTCGGGGCCATGCCCTGCGTCGCCTGCACAGGTCGCCTGCGCAAAGGGAATGGGCGAGGAAAAAAAAGACGGGCCCCGAAGGGCCCGTCCTGGTGTGTGTTGATATTTTCGGAGAAGTGACGCGCCGGCTCAGATCGCCGCCTCTCCGCGCTCCTCGGTGCGGATGCGGATGACTTCCTCGAGCGAGGAGACGAAGATCTTTCCGTCGCCGATCTTACCCGTCTTGGCCGCCTTGATGATCGTGTCGACCGCCTTGGCAACCAGCTCATCGGGAACTGCGAGCTCGAGCTTCACCTTGGGGAGAAAATCCACGGTGTACTCGCTGCCGCGATAGATTTCGGTGTGGCCCTTCTGGCGGCCGAAACCCTTGACTTCGGTGACGGTCATCCCGTCGATCCCGGAGGTGCTGAGAGCTTCCTTCACTTCCTCGAGTTTGAAGGGCTTGATGATGGCTGTGATAAGTTTCATGTGCTTTGGAGTTGGAATGGGGTGTGAGGATTAGTCGATGTAGCCTTCCTCGCCGTGCTCGTTGACATCCAGGCCCTGACGTTCGACCTCGACCGTGGGGCGGAGGCCACCGAGGACTGCCTTGACGATGTAGGCGATGATCACCGTGGCGGTGACGGAGAGGGCAAGCGTCAGGCCGATGGCCTTGAGCTGCTCGATCCAGAGGCCACCGTCGGTGACAAGCTTGGCGAGACCGTTCTTGGTGGCGGCGGCACCGGTGAGGTTGCCGTTCACGGAGGAGGTGGTGAAGAAGCCGGTGAGAAGGGCTCCAAGGGTACCACCGACAGCGTGCACGCCGAAGGTGTCGAGGGCGTCGTCATACTTCAGCCAGGACTTGAGCTTGGTGACGGCGATGTAGGGAACCACTGCGGCCAGCACACCGATGATGACTGCACCCGTGGAGTCGACGAAGCCCGCGGCAGGAGTGATGACCACGAGACCCGCGACGATACCCGAGCAGAAACCGAGGATCGAGGCATGGCCGCGGAAGACCAGTTCGATGGCGCCCCAGACAAAGCCGGCAACGGCGGCGGCAATCGTGGTGGTCATGAAGGCATTGGCGGCCACACCGTCAGCGGCGACAGCGGAACCGGCGTTGAAGCCGTACCAACCCACCCAGAGCATGCCGGTGCCAACCATACAGAGCACCATGCTATGCGGGGCCATCTTCTCGCGGCCGAAGCCGACACGGGGCCCGAGGATGATGCAGAGCACCAGGGAGGACCAGCCAGAGCTCATGTGAACCACGGTGCCACC
>JAHFTI010000063.1 GCA_023265535.1 Opitutaceae bacterium | reverse complement strand
CGGCCCCCGCCGCCGAACCGGCCCTGCGCTCCCTCACCGCCGAGGCACCCGCCGCACCCGCAGCCGCTCCCGCCGCCCCCCAGGCCCCGGCCACCAACGAGCCGCAGATCACTGTCGGAGTTGCAGCCTCTGATACAGCTGCCGCCAGCAGCTCCACCACCGCTCCCACCGCTCCCGCCGCCCCTTCCGAAGCCCTCCCCCAGGTCGAGCTCGAGAAAGGCTCCGCCGCCGAGGGCAACCGCCTCGTCCCCGCCACCACCGCCAAGGACGTCGTCGAGAAACCCGCCAAGCCCGCCAAGGAAAAGAAGGGCAAGCGCACCGTCCATTCCACCTCCAGCGGCCAGCCCTTCGCCTCCGTCACCGTCAAGGCCGGCGAAGTCACGGACGAGGCCGTCTCCGTCCTGGCCTCCACCCGCGTCGATGGCGAAGTCCGCCGCGACGCCGTGGCCATCCTCGGGCCGAACACCATCAACGGCAAGGTCGGCGGCCAGGCCGTCGCCGTGCTCAATGACCTCATCATCAATGGCGAGGTCGAGGGCGACGCCGTCTGCGTGTTAGGTAACGTCAAGCTCGGCCCCAAGGCCAAGGTCCACGGCCAGATCGTCACCGTCCTCGGCAGCATCGAACGCGACCCGGCCGCCGTCATCGAGGGCGACATCAACGTCGTCGGCGAACACGTCCCCTTCGCCGCCCAGTTCAACAGCCTCGGCGTCTGGTTCCGCGAATGCCTCTGCAAGGGTCGCCTCCTCGCCTTCACTTCCGGCCTCGGCATCTTCTGGCTCTTCGCGCTGAGCACCCTGCTCCTGCAGGTCCTCGTCGCCCTGCTCTTCCATCGCAAGGTCGACCATTGCTGCGCCCTGCTCGAGTCCCGCCCCGGCTTCTCGGTGCTGAGCGCCATGCTCACGCTGCTCATCACCCCGCTCCTGGTCATCGTCCTGATCATCACCGGCGTCGGCGCCCTCCTCCTGCCCTTCGTGTTCCTCGGCCTGCTCTTCTGCGGCATCTTCGGACGCATCGTCATGCAGGCCGCCATCGGCCGCCTCTTCACCGGTCGCCTCGTCGGCAGCCCGCTCAGCCACGCCGCGTTCACCACGCTGCTCGGCGGCCTCATCGTCCTGCTGCTCTACACGATCCCCGTCGTCTCCATCCTCCTGCACCCGCTGCTCGGCTTCCTCGGCATGGGCGTCGTGGTCTACGCCCTCACCCAGTACTACCGCGGCTCCTCCGACAAGGACAGCGCGTCGCCCACTCCTCCCCCCGCCCAGCCCCGCTCCTTCAAGCCCGGCCCGAGCGCAGCCACCAGCACCGTGGCCTCTGCCGCCGCTTCGCCCGTGACCTCGTTCCAGGGCCAGTCCCAGGGGCAGGCCGCCCAGGCCTCGCAGGTCTCCACTCCCCCGGTGGTCGTGGCCCAGGCCGGCCTCAATGAGTTGCCCCCGCTGGCCTTCACGCCCCGCGCTGGCGGCGATGTCATCGAGCTGCCCCCCCAGGCCCCGAGCCTGCCGCCCATGCCCGATCTCCCGGCCAACACGCCCGTCGTCCCCGACTCGCAGCCCGACCTGCAGGCCACTCCCGCCGCCCCCTCGGCCGACGCCGGCGCGGCAGCAGCCCAGGCGGATTTCCCCAGGACCTCTTCCGCCTCGATGGGCGCTGGTTTCGGCAGCTCCGCCACGGGCGCCTCCGCCCCCAACCAGCCGCCCCTATCGGCCCTGCCTCGCGCCACCTTCGGGCTGCGCATGCTGGCCATCGCCATCGACTACCTGATCGTCGCCATGGTCGCCAACTTCGGCGCCTCCCTCCTGCCGGGCGTCCTGCACATCAGCCCATCCTTCAACGGCACCCTGCTCCTGCTCGCCGTGTACGGCGCCGTCCTCTGGAAGCACCGCGGCGCCACCATCGGCAACCTCATCCTACGCCTCCAGGTGGTGCGCCAGGACGACCGCCCGCTCGATTGGACCACCTGCATCGTGCGCGGCCTGGGCTGCCTGCTCTCCGGCTTCGCCCTCGGTCTCGGCTTCCTGTGGATCCTCATCGATCGCGATGGCGAATCCTGGCACGACAAGATCGCCGGCACCGCCGTCGTCCGCGTGCCCAAGACGCGCCCGATGGTCTGAGCCACGCGACATCTTCCACCGGGAGGGGGCCAAAAGCCCCCTCCTTTTTTGTCACTGGAATTGGGCGCAGACCTTCTTGCGCAGCCCCTCCCTCTCGCTTGCCGAGAGCGACCCGATGACATTGACCGTCTGACGGGGATCCTCCGCAAGCCGGTAGGCTTGCTCCTCAAATTGCCCCTCGCCGGCAACCTTCGTCAGATAGAACAGGGTTCCGTCTCCGGGTCGCACAAGGCCGGCCCAGCCCACCAGCTTGGAGGAAGCGACGAAGGTGTCGGTCCGTTGGGATACCTGTTCAAAAGGAAGCCCATCCCACACCTTGGGAATGGGCAGGCCCAGGCGCGACAGCACCGTCGGCGCGATGTCCGCCAGGCTGGCAAAGGGATAGTCCGGGGTCTGCCCGAGCGTGGAATCCTTCCAGAAAAGGGGCACACGAAGCTGCTCAACGGTCAGGTGGTAGCCATGCCCATAAGCCTCCTGCTCACCGATGGATTCGCCATGGTCTCCATCGATGAAAAGCAGATAGTCCTTCATGTAGCCCTTACGCCTCAGGACAGCGATGATCTCGCCGATGGTGTGATCAGCCTGCAGAACGCCGTTGTCGTATTGGTTGCAGTACTTTTGCCGCTGGTCGGAGTTACCCCGCCAACTCCACCGCTCGAACTCCGGCAAACGCATGCCCATGGGATGCGCCGAGGAGATGTGGAGATAGAAAAAGGAGGGCGTCTCGCCCCGATCCGGCAGGGACTCCAGCACCGCAGCCACCTGCCTGTCATCGAACATCTCAAAGGGCCCCGGCTTCACGCCGTCGTGGATCAGATCCAGATCCTTCCCATACCAGTTCTCCATCTGCATGAACTTGGTTTTGTCCCCGGAGGAAATGAGGTGGGTGGCATAGCCCTGTTTCTTGAGCACCTCATAGAGCTTGAAGGAGTCGGTCCTGAGGTTGCCCACAAAGCGGCTGGCAAAGGTGCCCAGGACACCGAATTTCGTCTTGTTACCCACACTCAGGGCCATGTCGATCCGCCCCATCTTCTCCGCGCGGACGAATTCATTCAGGAAGGGCGTCGTGTTGCGCTCATATCCGTAGAGTGGCAGATGATCTGCACGCAGGCAATCCACCGTGATGATGATCACATCCGCCCTGCGCTTCGCCACCGCACTGGGATAGGCTGTGCGCTCCATTCTGTCGGCGACAACATCAGCCTCCGAGCTCCATTCCTCATTCCGCCCCAGGTAAAAGCACACCACAGGATCACGCGGTAGACTGTCGAGGAAGGACGCCCCATCGGCGACCAGGGCCAGATCTAGGCTCACGATGACCACGGACATCCGCGCCAACTCCGGGATGCGACTCGCCAAGGGGGCGCCCGCCGGACCTTCCGAGAGCATACGCTGATATCGCACGGTGACACGGTGATAATGGAGCCAAAGGAAAAGGCACAACACGGCGCAGACAAGCACCACCCACAGGTAAACCACAGGGCCTAAGGCCGAGACCAGGCCGGGGAAATTCCGCCCGCTGCCCAGAAGCGTATGCCAATGGAGGGATTCCTGCCAGCAATGCATCGAGACAAGGCTCAAGGCATAGATCGGCGTGAGCATCACGTTTCGCAGCAGGCAGATCGACGCCCAGACTTGGGGCGCACGGCCACCCATCCGGGTTCCCCAGCGCACAAAGGCCAGCCGCAACAGCACATCGCCCAGGACATAACAGCAGCAGAGAAAACAACCGAACACGAGCGCGGTCGTCCCCGGCACGGAGGCCAGCCTCGCGTAACAGTAATAGAGAACCAGGTTGAGGTAGAGGGCAGGGGAGATCGTCCCCAGACACTTGAACAGTGCGTGCATGGTGGTGGCGCGAAGGCGATTGGACGATCTGAGCTGCTGAAAATCCGAATTTCCCTCCCCTGCGCAACAAGCTTCCGCCAAGGATATTCCTTAACCGACTAAGGAATATGGAGATGCGCTAAATCAGGGTCGCCCCGATTACGAGCTAAGTCACTGCAATAAATACAGTTGCAAATCATGACACCCAAAAACTAAAACCAAACACTTAAATCACTTCATGATAATACCATAAGAATCCCGCCTCCCTGGCCGCCCCTGGCAGGCTTGCAACGCCCCGCACCCGACACCTGCGCCGCTCGCCTTTGCATTCCTCCCCGCCTTATCATTAGCTCAACTTTCATGGATTATAAGTTGCAAGCGTCGGCGACACGCTTCTTATAGCCGGGTCCGCTTTCTGCCTTTCCC
This sequence comes from Opitutaceae bacterium, assembly GCA_023265535.1. Classification (GTDB taxonomy): domain Bacteria; phylum Verrucomicrobiota; class Verrucomicrobiia; order Opitutales; family Opitutaceae; genus MWDT01. The sequence continues at coordinate 8,087 of JAHFTI010000063.1, read as the reverse complement.
CGTTCCCCGCTTCCCCGGCTCTCGTTTTCCCCATCCCCAACAGCATGAGTACCCCGTCCCTGAATGGCACCGGCGCCTCCGGCGCGTCCGCATCCTCCCCCTCCGAATCCAATGCCCTCGACAAGAAGCACCGCCTGGTGGTCTTCGCCTCCTCGCTGGGAACGGTCTTTGAATGGTACGATTTCTACATCTACGGCACCCTCGCCGTGTTCTTCGGCAAGCTCTTCTTCCCGCCTGAAAACGAGACTGCGGCCTTCCTCTCGAGCCTTGCCCTCTTCGGCGTCGGCTTCTCGGTGCGCCCCTTCGGCGCCCTGGTCTTCGGCCGCCTCGGCGACCTGGTCGGGCGCAAGTACACCTTCCTGGTCACCATCCTGGTGATGGGCCTCTCGACGGCCCTGGTGGGCGTGTTGCCCACCTACTCACAGATAGGCTTCTGGGCTCCGGTCATCCTGGTCGTCCTGCGTATCGCGCAGGGCCTCGCGCTCGGCGGCGAATACGGTGGCGCCGCCACCTACGTGGCCGAACATGCCCCCGCCAAGAAGCGCGGTCTCTTCACCAGCTGGATCCAGACCACCGCCACGCTTGGCTTCTTCCTCTCGCTGGCCGTCATCCTCGGAGTTCGCCAGGCCATGTCCGCCGAGGCCTTCGCCTCCTGGGGCTGGCGCATCCCCTTCCTCGTCTCCATCGCCCTGCTCGGCATCTCCGTCTGGATCCGCCTCAAGTTGAACGAATCCCCCGTCTTCGCCGAAATGAAGGCCCAGGGCAAGGGAGCCAAGCACCCGCTGCGCGAGAGCTTCGCCAACTGGGACAACCTCAAGATCGTGCTCGTCTCGCTCCTCGGCGCCACCGCAGGCCAGGGTGTCGTCTGGTACACCGGCCAGTTCTACGCCCTCTACTTCCTCACCACCACGCTCAAGGTCGACTACGTCAACGCCTACATGCTGGTGGCCATCGCCCTGCTGCTCGGCACCCCGATGTTCCTGCTCTTCGGCAGCCTCTCCGACCGCATCGGCCGCAAACGCATCATGATGGTCGGCTGCCTCGTCGCCGCCCTCACCTACGTGCCGATCTTCAATTCGCTCACCCGCAACGCCAACCCGGCCCTGGCCGAGGCGATGGAGCGCAACCCGGTCGTCGTCCACACCACCGACTACCGCAACAACATCGAGCTCGCCTTCACCGCCATGGGTGATGCCGCCGGCAAGATCATCGGCCTGAAGCGCGAACTCTCCGAGACCGACAAGGTCCGCAACTTCCTCAACGCCCGCGGCACCCCCTTCATCCTCGCCCCCGCAAACCCGAAGGGGTCCGTGGTCATCGACATCGGCGCCACCACCTTCGTGGGCTCCGACACAAAGCAGCTCGAGCCCGCCCTCGCCGCCGCCGCCTATCCCAAGTCCGCCGACCCCGCACGCATCAACCGCGTCACGGTCGTCGCCCTGCTCACCCTCCTGATGGTCTACGTCGCCATGGTGTACGGCCCCATCGCCGCCTTCCTGGTCGAGCTGTTCCCCACGCGCATCCGCTACACCTCCATGTCGCTCCCCTACCACATCGGCAACGGCTGGTTCGGCGGCTTCCTGCCGCTCATCGCCGCCTCGGTCGTCGTCTTCACGGGCGACATCTACGCGGGCCTCTGGTACCCGATCGGTGTCGCAGTCATGACCTTCCTCATCGGTGTCGTCGCCCTGCCGGAAACCAAGGATCGCGACCTCTACAAGGACTAATTGGGCCTGTCTCAGAGCTGACTCACAGCTGAACCAAGCCTGCTCCGCCGCAAGCGGAGGCCACCCTCGCCCTCCCCCGGGGTGCGGGTTCGAACAAAAGGGCCGGGCCTCCAAGCCCGGCTCTTTTTTTCGTGCCCACCTGGAATCTGACGTGACGAAATTATGCGCCTCGTCCCCGCACCTTCCCGCCCCTAGGCTGCGTCCTGCAAGCCGCCTCCCTGCCCCCCCCGGTCACCTGCCCATCGCTCCCCCTCCCGACCTCCGTCGCGCCCCCCGTCCGACCTCCGTCCGTCCTCCGTCCGTCCTCCTACATCCGACTTCCGCCTTCCGCCCTCCGTCCCATGCGCTCCCCTCGCCACACCCTGGCCCTGCTCCTCTTGGCCGCCTCCTGCAGCGCGGCTTTCTGCGCGTCCACGCCGCCCCCGCCGCCCCGCGCCCCCACCCTCCCCGATGAGCGCCCGGGACGCATCAACGCACCCACCCCTGCCACCGCCGAAGCCCTCACGCGCGAGAACAAACCCTGGACGCGTTGGTGGTGGCCCGGCAGCGCCGTCAACAAGGCCGACCTCACCGCACAGCTCGAGAAGTTCGCGGCCGCCGGCCTGGGTGGCGTGGAGATCACCCCCATCTACGGTGCCAAGGGCGCCGAGGCCCATTACATCGCTTTTCTCTCCCCGCAATGGATGGAAATGCTCGAACACGTCGGCCGCGAGGCCAGGCGCCTGGGCCTGGGTGTCGACATGGCCACGGGCACCGGCTGGCCCTTCGGCGGCCCCTGGATCGACAAGGCCCACTCGATCCAGAGGATTGCCAAGAACGAGACCGTCCTCCGCGGCGAGCCGAACCTGATGATGGTCAAGCGGGCCGCACCGGGAGGCGAGGGCCTCGTGCTCGACCCCTACTCGACCGAAGCCCTGGCGCAGTACCTCGCCGCCTTCGACCGCGCCTTTGAGAAATTCCCCAGGGAGCTCCTGCGCGGCCAATTTCACGACTCCTTCGAATACTACGGCGCCACCTGGACACCGCGCCTGCTCGAGGTCTTCAGGGAGATGCACGGCTACGACCTGCAGGACCACGCGGCCGCCTTCAAGGGCAACACGCCCGTCGACAAGGACACCCTGGCACGGCTGAAGGGCGACTACCGCGACACCCTCGCACGCCTGCATCAGGATTACCTGCAGGCCTGGGCCGCCTGGGCGCACAGGAACGGCTGGGTGGTACGCAACCAATCGCACGGCGCCCCAGGCAACCTCATCGACCTCTACGCAAACGCCGACATGGCCGAAACCGAGGTCTTCGGGTCAACGCCCTTCCCCATCCCCGGACTGCGCCGCAACGCCGACGAGATCCGCCACGACCAGGACCTGCCCGAGCCACTCGTCATCCGCCTCGCCTCCTCGGCCAGCCACGTCGCCGGCCACCGCCTGACCTCGAGCGAAACCTGCACCTGGCTGCGCGACCACTGGAAGGTCTCGCTCGCCTACACGAAGCCCGAGATCGACCGCCTTTTCACCGACGGCATCAACCACATCTTCTATCACGGCACCGTCTATTCACCGCAGGACGCAGCCTGGCCGGGCTGGCTCTTCTACGCCTCCACCCAGTTCCACCCGAACAACACCTGGTGGACCGAGTTCGGCTCGCTCAACGCCTACGTCGCCCGCGTGCAGTCCGTGCTGCAGGCCGGGGCACACGACAACGACGTGCTCGTGTATTGGCCCGTCGAGGACCTCTGGGACGACGCCGAGGGCGAGATGAGGCAGCTCGGCGTGCACAAGGTGGCCTGGCTCACCGAACAGCCCGCAGGAAAACTGGCCGGCGCGCTGATGGCAAAGGGCTATGCCTTCGACTTCATCTCCGACGCCCTGCTGGCCCGCACGCGCGCCGAGAAGGGCGCCCTGCTCACACCGGGCGGCAGCTACCGCACCGTGCTCGTGCCCGCCGCTCGCCGCATGCCCGCCTCCACGCTTGCGAAGCTGCTGGAGCTCGCCCGCCAGGGAGCCACGGTGATCTTCGAAAAGGCCCCCGAGGACGTCCCCGGGCTCGGCCGCCTGGAGCAGCGCCGCGCGCAGTTCAGGCAGCACCTCGCCGAGCTTCCCTCCAGCGGGGCCCTCGTCACCGCCGACCCGCTCGCCGCGCTCGCCGCGAAGGAAATCCGACGCGAGCGCTTCACGGAGTTCGGGCTCAGCGGCATCCGCCGCGCCACCCCCGCCGGGCACAGCTACTTCCTCGCCAACCTCGGCGCCACCCGGGTCGCGGGCTGGGTCCCGGTCGCGAGTTCGCTCGCGCACGGCGCGCTCCTCACCGATCCCCTCGGCGGCGAGTCCGGCTGGGCGGGCTGCCGGCGCACCGGAAGCGGCCCGGACGAGCTCATGCTCGAGCTCGAGCCGGGCCAGTCGCTGCTCGTGACCGTGCCCGACGCGCCGGGCGCCGACACACGCATGGCCGCGTATCCAAGTTGGAACTACAACAGGCCGGTAGGCGCCCCCGTCGCCCTCACCGGCACCTGGTCGGTCTCCTTCGTGCGGGGCGGCCCCGTGCTCCCCGCCGCCCTCGAGATCCGCGAGCTCCAGTCCTGGACCGGCTTCGCCGACACGGAGCTGCAGCGCTTCGGCGGCACCGCGCGCTACACGCTGCACTTCGAGGCCCCGGCGGGGAAGGCCGACGACTTCCTGCTGGACCTGGGCGACGTGCGCGAGAGCGCCCGCGTGCGCCTCAACGGGCGGGAGGTCGCCACCCTGTGGAGCCTCCCCTTCCGGGTGCGCGTGGGCAGGTTCCTGCGCCCCGGCAGCAACACCCTTGAGCTCGAGGTCACCAACCTCGCCGCCAACCGCATCCGCGACCTCGACCGCCGGGGCGTGCCCTGGAAGATCATGCGCGAGATCAATTTCGTGAACATCAACTACAAGCCCTTCGACGCCTCCGGGTGGCCCCTCACGCCCTCCGGCCTGCTGGGCCCCGTCACCCTGACACCGCTGGACGTCCATCACCACAGCGGCAAGGCCCCCTGAGGCGGCCGCGCGGCACCCGCGCCCGGGCGGCGCCCTCCTTGTAGTGCGATTTCAACTACAAGGGCGCGCTGCGCCAATCAGGGAGCGGGAACGGTCCCGGACTTCCTGCGCCTGAAGAAGTCGGTGCGGACCTTCACGCGCGCGTGCACGCCGTGGACGAGCTCCTCGCCGTCGAGGTGGCTGACCTTGTAGCCGAGCTCCACCTGCCACTTGCCGGGAAGGCGCAGCTTCTGGCTGCGCTCGAGGGGCATGTCCCAGAGGACGCCAACCTTCATCAGGTGCTCGAGGCGGTAGCCGATGGGCTCGTCCCAGTATCGGATCGCGTACTGGCCGAAGTAGCCGAACTGGCCCGGCTTGTAGAGAAGGCCGGGCGCCAGCTCGATCATGTGGCGCTTCACCACGTCCGGGAGGACGGCGTCATGGCCGGGTGCATTCACCGAATGGTCGTAGAGCAGCGCCACGAAGAGGGTCGTGTCCTTCATCCAGGGCATGGGACGCGAGGTCGTGATCGAGGGCCGCAGGTGCATGTAGCCATCGATGAGGTCGAAGGGCGGGTTGCCCAGCGGCTGGCGGGCCTCGAAGCCCAGGATGAGGGTCTTGAAGAGAAGGGTGTCGGCAGGCAGGTTGTAGCGGAAGCCGAGGTTCGCCATGCCGAGGCTCCAGCGGTGATCCACGCCGTCGTCGAACGGATTGGGCGCCACGGGGGTGAGACCGCCCAGGAGTTCCAGGCGGCTGTTGACACCATAGCGCGCCTGCAGCGGGAAACGCACAAACTCGCGGCGCACCAGGTCGCCCACCTTGGGCTCGAAATCGAGGATCAGGTGGTGGCGGGCGGCGATGCCGGGCAGGGTGACGTCGAAGAATTCGTGCATGCGCAGGACTTCCTCGCGCAGGGCGTTGCCCACGAAGGCCGAGCCCTTGCCGATGGCCGCGCCCGCTTGCTTCATGGGCGTCCAGGTGGCTCCGGCTGCGGCCTTCACCGGCTCCCAGGCGGCGCCCGCCACGGCCTTGACGGGCTTGAGCGCCGTCCCCACCACACCGGGTTTCTTTTCAGTGGCCTGCGCCTTGGATGAATTACCACCTGTAGGGGATGCCGCCGGGCTGGCCTCGCTCGAAGCTGGTGCACCCGCCTCGGCCTCGCCCGACACGACCGCCTGGGCGCTTTCGGAGCCCGTCTTTCCGTTGGCTGCCGCCAGGGAAAGCGACGGCAGGGCGAGCGCTGCAAGTGCACACAGCAAGGCACCTTGTCTACCCGTGGGAAGAAAGTTCATCATCGTTGGCATGGCGTCTATCTGTCACTCCTTTGCGAGGCAAGTGCCATGCTGGCATAAAGTTTTCCCCACTGCAATGGGCTGTTTGCGTGGCGGGAGGATAGGAACGCCATTGCGCACCCCGAGCCCGGTCCACCGTGCCCCCCTGACCGCCGCATCAGGATGCGCAGCAGGCAGGGGCATGGCATTGAACTGCACAGCAGCTGAGTCCTGCCGGGCGCACGAAAAAAGCCCGGAGCGCGTGGGCGTTCCGGGCTTCAGTTTTGCAGGTGACGATCCTGTGCTCTGAAGAGTCTTAGTGCTTCACCGACAGCTTCTCGCCCTTGGGCTGGCCGATGCCGGCGAGCAGCTCGTTGAACCAGGGGGTGTCGATGTCGAAGGGCTTGCCGCCCTTGATGCGGGGGAATTCGATGGCGCGCAGGACATTGCCCTTGTCCTCGTCGTGGCCTATGACACCGCTCTCGCGGCGCAGGGCGCATTCGACGGCGAGGTCCACGCAGCTCTTGATGAGCGTGAGGTCCTGCTGGTTGGCGGCGGCGGCGCGGGCATAATAGCCGCTCTTCTGGACGAGGGTCTTCTCGGCGCCGATGTTCTTGGCGAACTGCTCGGCGAACCACTTGCCCGGGTTGACGGCGTCGAGCTTGATGTGGCCGAAGGCGTCGCGCGGCACTTCCTGGCCCTTGCTCTGCATCTCGGCGACGATGGCCTCCACACCGGCGCCCTCGCTGATGAAGATGTTCACGTTGTCGGTGGTGTCCATGACGGCCTTGAGGCGCTTGGCCTCGGCGGCGAGGTCGATCTGCATCTCGGGGATGTAGACGCCATGGATCTCCAGGCACTCGCGCTTCAGGCCGAGGCCGGCGACGTAGTTCTGGCGGTCGAGCATGCCACGGTAGTACTTGGCGGTGGCGGCGGTGAGCCAGCCGCAGTTGCGGCCCATGACCTCGTGCACGATGAGCATGCGCGGGTTGGCGCCGCTCTCGGCGACAACGTTGGAGAAGTAGCGGGCGCCCTCCTCGGCGGCCGTGTAGGCGCCGAGGGACTGGCGGATGGGATAGACGTCGTTGTCGATCGTCTTCGGGAGGCCGATGACGCTCAGGCCGTAGTTGTTCTTCGCGAGGAAGGCGGCGAGGTCGGCGGCGGCGGTGTTGGTGTCGTCACCACCGATGGTGTGGAGCACGTCCACGCCGTCCTTGATGAGCTGGTCGGCGGCGACCTTCTGGGGGTCCTGGCCCTCGACGACGAGACCGCGCTTGAGGCAGTCCTTGACGTTGGTGAGCTTGACGCGGCTGTTGCCGATGGGGCTGCCACCGTACTGGTGCAGCGTGGCGGCCTGGGCGCGCTCGGCGGGGCCGACCTTGTAGCTGTCGCCCAGCAGCAGACCCTTGTAGCCGCCATGGTAGCAGATGATCTCGATGGAGGGATCGATCTCGGTGTAGCGCTCGATCAGGCCGCCGACGGCGGAACTGAGGCAGGGGGCCAGGCCACCGGCAGTGAGGATCGCGACTTTCTTGGGACGTGCGTTGGTGCTCATGGGAAGGTTCGAAATCAAAAATCAGCCTACACCATAGCGAAACCGGGGCCGCCCTTGTCCAGCCATGATTTGCTGCGCCCCTTGCCATTTCATACGCGCGGCTTGGCGCAAGCACATGACTGGACGAAACGATGCAAAATTTTCAATGACTACTCCGAGGTGGTAATACAAGGCGGAGGCCTCGCCCGCCGCAGGGCCAAGGCCCGGCAGGCAGCTCAGGGCACAAACTCGACGACACCGTCCTGGCTGGTGCTGGGCTGCAGCCTGCGCCCCTGATACACCACCGGCAGGCCAGTCCCGGCCTTCTGGATGATGCGGGCGCGGACCAGGCGGCCCTCCGCCCACTCGAGGTCGACGACGGAGCCGCCGCGGGCGCGCAGGCCCTTGACGAAGCCCGTCGGCCAGGCCTTGGGCAGGGCGGGCAGGAGCTGCAGCTCGCCAAGGTGGCTCTGCAGCAGCATCTCGCAGATGCCCGCGGTCGCGGCGAAGTTGCCGTCGATCTGGAACGGCGGATGCGCATCGAAGAGGTTCAGGTAGCTGCCGC
>JAHFTI010000518.1 GCA_023265535.1 Opitutaceae bacterium | reverse complement strand
CCACCTACTCCGCCGACGACCGGACCAACCAGGTCATCCTCGTCGCTGACAGCCAGCAGCAGACCTTCTTCGACGAGCTCATCAACCGCCTCGACGTCAAGGCCGACCCCAACACCCGCAACGAGGTCATCTACCTCAAGCACGCCGCCGCCAAGGATGTCGCCTCGCTGCTCACCAACCTCATCTCCGGACAGAACAGCGCCGCCTCCAAGAGCGGTGGCTCCCAGTTGCTGACCAACCGCGTTGACGGAGCCCCGAATGCGAACCCGCAGGCCCCCGTCGTCGTCACCGCCACCCGCGGCGGTCCCGCCGGCGCCGGTGCCAGCGCGGGCAGTTCCGCCACCTTCTCCTCCATCGTCACCATCATGGCCGACGAGCGCACCAACGCCGTGGTCGCCAACGGCACCATGGACGACCTGCGCCTGATCAAGGAGCTCGTCGACAAGGTCGACATCATCCTTGCGCAGGTTCGCATCGAGGTGGTCATCGTCGAGGTCGAGCTCACGAACAACGAGGCAACCGGCATTGATTCGCTCAACCTTCAGGTCGATGCCAACAAACTTATCGGCATTGGAGGAGGCGCAGCAGGGCTAAGTCTCAGCGGAAGCACCACCACCACCAATTCCACCACGGGAACCACTGCGTACGCGGGTCTTGCCACCCTTGGCGCAAGAAACTCCCTTACTGGTATCATCGGTCTGGCGTCCAACTCCACCAAGAGCAAGAGCAGCATCCTTTCAAACCCGACCATCACCACCACCCACAACAAGGAAGCCGAGATTTTTGTCGGCACAGGAGTCCCCACGATCAGCAGCTACCTCAACGATTCCTCCGGTTCCAGCAGCTCCAGCTCCTACTCCGGCGGCTATCGCAGCACGGTGAGCAGTCAAGAGGTGGGCATCAGGCTCACAGTCACGCCCCTGATCGGCGACGACGGCTCCGTACAGCTGGATATCAAGCAGGAAATCAACAGTCTCGGAGAACCCACCAAGATCGACAATAACACCCAATATCAGATCAACAAACGCACGACCAAGTCCTTCATCACGGTGAAGAACGGCGAGATCATTGTATTGGGTGGCCTGCAGAAGACAGAGGATGTCAAGGGCCGCAGCCGCCTTGGGCCGATTCCCATCATCGGGGACCTGCTTGGTGGACGCACTAGCCTGAAAAAGCGCACAGACCTTCTCCTGTTTCTGCGTCCACGCGTGCTTCAGGGCAATGAGCTCGACAACAAGGATGCGTACAACCAGGTGGAAAGTCTCACGAGCAAGGAGGCCATTAAGAAGACCCTCGACCTGCCCCCCCCGGCCGACAGCGGCTCCAAGGCCGAGGCCAGCCCGTCCGACAAGAACCACCGCAAGTAAGGTTGCCGCCCTCCGTCCCCCGCCAATGCCCTTCACCTTCACCCTGAGCCCCATCCCCGAGGCCCTCTCCGCGCGGCTCACCGACGAGCAGCGCCAGGCAGTCCTCGAGGCCCCGCGCGGCCAGCGCGTCGCCGCCATCGCGCAGGCGCTATCGATCACGGACGTCGAGGCCCTCAACACCCTCGCCGCCACCTCGGGCCTCGCCATAGCGAGCGACCTGGAGACCGATCCCATCACTCGCGGCATCCTGCCCGCGCGCCTCGCCCACGACTACCAGCTCATCCCGATCAAGTTCGGGGACGACGAGGAGCACGCCCGCACCCAGACCGCGGGAGACACAGCCTCGCCCGCCGACGGCCCGCACCCCGACTCCGTCCTCCATCTCGCCACCTCCTGGCCGCCCGATGACGTAGTGGTGGACTGGATACGCACCTTCACGCCGCGCACCCAGGTCTGGCACCTCGCCGTGCCCGAGCGCGTGCACCAGCTCATCGTCGACACCTTCGGCGTCGGCTCCGGCTCCCTCGAGGACAGCGACGACAACTACATCTCCCCCGACGTGGCCGTCCAGGAGGAGGAGGTCGTCGACGAGGACGCCGCCGTGGTGCGCTTCGTGAGCGACGTCATCAGCCAGGCCATCTCCGACCAGGCCACCGACATCCACTTCGAGCCCCAGGAGGGCCAGCTGCGCATCCGCTACCGCGTCGACGGCCTGCTCGTCCCGGTGCCCGTCCCCGAGAACCTGCGCCGCTTCCAGGACGCCATCATCTCGCGCCTGAAGATCATGGCGCGCCTCAACATCTCCGAGAAGCGCCTCCCCCAGGACGGCCGCATCAACTTCAAGGTCGCCGGCAACACCCTCGACATCCGCGTCTCCACCATCCCGACCATCTACGCCGAATCCATCTCGCTGCGCCTCCTCAACACCAAGAAGGAAGCCTACTCGATGGAGAAGCTCGGCATGGGCGCCGACGAGCAGGCACAGATCGTGGAGGTCCTCGACTACCCGCACGGCATCATCCTCGTCACCGGCCCGACCGGCTCCGGCAAGAGCACCTCGCTCAATGCCTTCCTGCGCCAGATCAACTCCAGCGACCTGCGCATCGTCACCATCGAGGACCCGATCGAGTACGAGGTCGCCGGCGCCAACCAGATGCAGGTCCGCCCCGAGATCGGGCTGACCTTCGCCAGCGCCCTGCGCCACGTGCTGCGCCAGGACCCCGACGTGATCATGGTCGGCGAAATCCGCGACCGCGAGACCGCCGACATCGCCATCCGCGCCTCCCTCACGGGCCATCTCGTCTTCTCCACGCTCCACACCAACGACGCGCCCGGCGCCATCACGCGCCTGATCGACATGGGCATCGAGCCCTTCCTCGTGGCCTCCGCCATCGAGATCGTCATCGCACAGCGCCTCGTGCGCCGCCTCTGCCCCGAGTGCGCACGCTCCCAGCCCGTCTCGCGCACCAAGCTCACCGACACGCTCACCATCCTCGGCGTCGACACCGCCGAGGCCGACGCCGTGCACGAGCTCATGCACCCCGTGGGCTGCGACCGTTGCCGCGGCACCGGCTACCGCGGACGCATCGGCCTCTTCGAGATCCTCCGCCCCAACGACGAGCTGCACGACCTCGTGCTCAAGCGCGAGAGCACCCGCGCCCTCGGCAACTGCGCGCGCCGCCACGGCATGCGCTCCCTCGGCCAGAGCGGCTGGGACAAGGTCCGCGCCGGCTACACCACGCTCGACGAGGTCCTGCGCGTGATCACCGTGAACGAGAAATAAGGCATGCCCTCCTTCAGCTATGCCGCCCGCGACCGTGCCGGGGCCGCCACCAGCGGCCACCTCGACGCGCCCACCCGCCGCGACGCGCTGCGCAGCCTCTCCGCCCGCGGCATGAACGTGGTCTCCCTCACCGAGCTCACGTCCGGCCCCGGAGCCGCCGCGAAAGGCGCCAAGACTGAAAAGGCCGCCGCCGCCAAGTCCACCGCCAAGCCGCGCTCGCCCCAGGGCTCCTCGCGCCCCGCCGGCAGCGAAAAAGTCTCGCTCTTCCACC
>JAHFTI010000517.1:1189-3424 GCA_023265535.1 Opitutaceae bacterium | reverse complement strand
TGCCGTCCGTGAACCAGCCGGTGTAATGCACGGTGACGAGCTCACCCTTCTTGGGGGCGCGACCGCTGCCTTTGACGAGATTTTCGATTTGGACTTCGGGATTTGCCATGCCCCAAGCGATGCCCCTCCCAGCTCGAAGGTCAAGCCGGGGCAGCGATCTGTATGGGGTCACGTCTTTACATTTTACACGCAACCGGGCGCGCCCGGTTGCGTGTAAAATGTGTTGCTGTACGGGGTCAGGCTTTACCTTTTACCCGCGCCTAGCGCGGGTAAAAGGTAAAGCCTGACCCCTTCCTCCTCTTCAGCCAAGCACCGCATCCACCAGGCTCTGCACCTGTAAGTCGGCTGCGGATACAATTTTGTCGGAGTGGATTCTGAGCGCGATGCGGCGCGGTTGGCCCGGCCAGAGATCGAGGAAGTTCTCCTCGGCGTGGTGGGCAATGCCAGGCAGGTTGATCGTCACCGCGTGCAGGGGGACTTCAGTGGACAACTCCACCTCGCAGCGGCCCGGGGTCGCGGAGAGCAGGCGCACTGTCGCCGCCGCCTTGGTCCATTTCACAAAACGGGGGAGGGTCAGCAGCGCCGTGCTTTCGGAAACGACCTCGTTTCCGACCCGCAGCCTAGCCTGCACCAGCAGCTTTTCCTCGCCGTGTTCCGTCTTGTCCGCGGCCAGGTCGAGGTGCAGCTGGCGGACCGACTCACCGTACCGCAGCGTGACTGCCTGGCTGCCGCCACGTAGTTCCCTGCCGTCCACATGGAAGAGGCTCCATTCGAGGACAGCCTGCTGCTCGCCAGGCTGGTCGCTGACCGTGTGCAGGGTCACGCCCGTGATGGTGTTTTTGTAATAGTTCAGCTGGCCGGCTGCCATGCGCCCGTTGGGCACGGCGTTCACCATGAGCGGCGCGAAGAAGCGCCGCGACGCGTAGTGCAGCCCCTTCCAGCGGCCGCCGAAGTCGATCGAGCTCCAGGAGGCGCCCGGCCAGCAGTCGTTGATCTGCCAGTACAGGGCGCCCATGCAGCGCGGCATGCTGCGCCTCCAATGCTCCACGCCGATGCGGATGCACAGCGCCTGGTTCACCTGCGAAAGGTAGGTCAGCGCGGCGTGGTCCCTCGGGAAGGGGTAGTAATGGAGGGTGTAGTGGAAAATCTTCGTGTTGCCGCCCAGGTGCTTCTGGTGGTTCTCGAAGCTGCGCGAGCTGATGTGCAGGTCCCCCTCGGGGCAGAATTGCGCCGCGATCTCGTGGTGCGGGTAGCTCTGCATGCCGAACTCCGAGACGAAGCGGTGGCCCGTCGTCTCGAAATACTCCGCCGGCTTCAGGTGGTGCCACACGAGCCAGTCGTGGGTGTCGCCCGCGTCCGCCCCCGCCTCGCCCTTGCCGTGGTGCTGGGCGGGCTTGTGCGGGGAGCAGGGCCAGTAGGGCCGCTGCGGGTCCTCCGCCGCGGTGATCGACGGTAGCAACTTGTTGAATACAAAATCGTAGTCGTCGCGCCGCTTCGAGGGGCCGTTGGCGAGCTCCGGTATGATCTCGATCTCGTTGTTGCCGCACCACAGCACGATGCTGGCATGGTGCGCCAGACGCCGCACCTGGGGGCGGAATTCGGCACGGTACAGGCCCTCGTCCTCGGCGCCCAGGTACAGTCCGCACGCGAACATGAAGTCCTGCCAGACCATCAGGCCCAGGCGGTCGCACAGGCGGTAGAAGGCGTCGCATTCGTAGATGCCGCCGCCCCACACGCGCACCATGTTGTGGTTCGCCTCCACGCAGGAACGCAGCAGGCCCTCGTAGTCGGCCACGCAGGCCTCGGTCACGAAGCTGTGCACCGGGATCCAGTTGCCGCCCTTGGCGAAGACCGGGCGTCCGTTGACCACAAACTGGAAACTCTCACCCCACTGGTCCGCGTGTCGGTCGAGCACCACGGTGCGCAGGCCGATCTCCTTTTCGACCAGGTCGATGACGAGGCCGTCCTGAACGAGCTCCACCACGACGGTGTAGAGCGGCTGTTCGCCCTGGCCCGCAGGCCACCACAGGCGCGGCTGCCCCACGTTCAGTATCAGGCCCTCGGATACGTCCTCGGTCCTGCCCGCGAAGAGCAGCCGGGAGCGCAGGGCTTGGGCGGGCTTAAGGCCCTCGCGTGTCTCCACCTTGAGCTCGAGGCCGACCGTTCCTTTGCCGTGGTGCTGGAGGACGGCCACGTGGGCGATGCGGTTTCCGTTCCAACACTCCAGGCGCCCGG
>JAHFTI010000517.1:0-1179 GCA_023265535.1 Opitutaceae bacterium | reverse complement strand
GGTCACCAGGCGGGGACCCCAGTCCCAGCCAAAATTGCACTGCATCTTGCGCACCAGCGAGGCTCCGCCTACAGGGTCGTTCCACTCGTGCCAGTGGTCCCGGGTCTTGCGCGAGGCAATGTAGGGGCGCGTGGGCAGGAAGGTGATCTCGAGCTGGTTGCCCCCCGCGCGCAGGAAGGGCTTTGCATCGATGCGCAGCGGGGCGTGCATGTTCTCGCTCCTGGCAGCCAGACGGCCGTTGATGCGCACTTCGGCAAGGGTGTCGAGCCCCTCGAAGACCAGCTCGAGGTGTTCGCTTTCAAGTTCGCCGGCCGAGAGCTCCAAGTCCCTGCCATAAATCCACTCCGCCGTCTCGATCCAGCCCAGCTGCTCCTCGTTGTTGCCGAAGAACGGATCCGGAATCCTGCCCGCACGCCTGAGATCGCTGTGCACGCAGCCTGGCACCTGCGCCGGCACCACGAGGCCGCTGCCCGTTTGCCTGAGCGTCCATCCTTCATGGAGCAGACGATGGCGTGGGCCGTGATCCAGCAGGGCAGGGGAGTCGTGGAGATCCATGTTCTTTGAGGGGGACTTTCACCCAATCCTCCGCCCCCGGCCATGGCAAATCCCCAGCCCTTCATTCAATTGAGCATCCTTGCATCGGTCTTGCGATTCCTTGCAGGCCACCTTTTCCCAGTGATGCTCCCTATTCCCTCCGTGTTCGCTGGTTTTCGCCCCCTGCGGACTGTGTGCCAGGCTTGGTGTCGCCTTGTCGCGCCTCGCGCCTCGCTTCCGAAATCCTCACTGCTCGCTTCCCACTTTCCACTTCCCTTCGTGCAGTTTGCCGGTCTGCGATTCCCCAGTCAGCCCTCCGCCACATGTCACCCCTTCGTTGCATCCGGGGTTTGCATTGGCCCCTCGTCGTGTGCTTACTGCCCCCAGCATGAAGGGATTTAATAGGCGCGACTTTCTGTTCACGGGCATTGCCGGAGGCGTGTTGGCCGCCTCGGGCCTGAATGCCGCCGGAACGGGGTCCCCGGGATCCGCCCTCTTGCCCGTGTCGGGCAGGCGCGCCCGCAATGTGATCTTCATGGTGAGCGACGGCATGAGCCTGGGCACCCTGGTCATGGCCGAGCGTCACCTGCGCCGGCAGGCCGGCCGCGGCAGCCATTGGCTGGGTCTGTATTCCCGCCCCGAGGT
>JAHFTI010000516.1 GCA_023265535.1 Opitutaceae bacterium | reverse complement strand
TTCTGCTTGCCGTACTCGATGTAGAGGAGGAGCTCGGTGCCGCTGAACGGCTTCCAGGTGACGACGGGCGAGACGAAGTAGTGGTTCTCGCTGTTGAAGTCGGTGTAGGACTCCTGGTCCTGCACGGCGGCGGTCAGGCGGTAGGCGAAGGTGCCGGACTCGTTGATGCGGTTTGTCGTGTCGAGCGTGGCGCGCTTGTAGTCGTAGCTGCCGTAGGAGGCGGAGAGTTCGGTGAAGGGCTTCACCTCGGGCTGCTTGACGAGGTAGTTCACCACGCCGCCGAAGTTGCCCACGCCGTAGAGGAGCGAGGAGGGGCCGCGGGCGATCTCGACGCGCTGGATGTTGACCGAGTCGGTGGAGTTCTGGCGACGGAAGCCGTCGCGCAGCACGGAGGCGGTCTGGAAGCCGCGGATCTTCATGTGCGTCTGGTCCGGGCTGGCGGTGAGGCCCTCGGGATTGTTGATCTTGCCCGGGGTGGTGGAGAAGCTGCCGGCGGCGTTGGCGTAGTCGTTCTGCGTCTGCAGGAGGATGCCGGAGCTGTAGCGCAGGCTCTGTCGCAGGTCGGCGGAGCCGGTGTCGCGCAGGAAGCCCTCGGTGATGACCTCGATGGGCATCGGGAGCTCCTTGATGGCGGTGTTCAGGCGCGTGCCCGACGTGGAATTGGTGGCCTTGTAGCCCTGGTCCTTCTCGGTGGAGACGTTGAAGGGATTGAGGGTGATGACTTCCTCGCCGGTGGCCTCGGCGGCGGGTTTGGGCGCCTCCTGGGCAAGGAGGGGAAGGGCTGTGAGCACGGAGGCCCAGAGCAACGATTGTCGACCGATCTTTCTAGGGGACATGGTTCGTGGTGTGGCTAGGGTTGGAGGGGGGATGACGGTGGCCGCCTGCCTGGCGGGCCGCGCATCACGGGGATCTTGTCCGACGCGACTGATGGGGTTTGCGACGAACGGTGCGGAGTATAGCAGGGGAGCCGGCCGCGGCGCCCCCCTCTTTAGGGGAGGATGAGGAAACTTGGAATTCGGCGAGCAGCTCCTAGGCTCCTGCACCGTGCCCCGCCCCACACGACCCCACCTCAGCGAGCCCATGAGCTTTCCCTCCCGGTCAGGCCTTCTCCCCGGACTCCTGCTGGTCCTGATACTCCTGCGCGCAGTCCTCCCTTCGCTGGGGGCACAGCCTTCCTCGCCGGCGCCGCAGGCGGGGGGCATGCAGGCGGGCGCACCCGAGCCCGCTGCGGCTGCTGTTGCTGCTGCGGCCCCCGCTTCGGGTGAGCGCACGCTCACCACTGCACTCGAGGTGCTCTCACTTTCCGCCCAGCGCGCCGGCTCGAGGATTCCCGTGCGTATCACCGGAGTGGTTACAGCCGCCGAGCCAAGCTGGCGGGGGCAGTTCTTTGTGCAGGACTCCAGCTCCGGTGTCTTTGTCGAGAACCTCAGCCCGCACCAGCCCGCCGTGGGCGACCTCGTGGAGCTCAGCGGCGTGAGCCATCCCGGCGCCTTCGCCCCGATCATCGGCTCCCCGGTGTGGAAAAAGATCGGCACCGCGCCGCTGCCCGCACCCAAGGCCGTGTCGATCGACTCCCTGGAGGCGGGCCTGGAGGACAGCCAGCGCATCCAGATCTCGGGCATCGTGCGCCGCGTGAGCTGGGAAAACAGGATGCTGGTGGCCGACCTCGCGGTCAGCCGCTACCGGCTGCTGGTCTACACTCAGTCCCCGCCGCTGGGCTCCCCCCAGTCGCTCGTCGGCGCCCGCGTCACGGTGCGCGGCACCGCGGCCACCGACTACAACATGACCCTGCGGCATCTCACCTCGGTGGCGGTCTATGTCCCGCGTCCCGAGGATTTCATCGTGGAGGAGATCGAGAAGGCCAGTCCCTTCGACGAGCCGCCCGTGCGGCTCACCGACGTGGCCCAATACCGGCGCAGCAGCGATCCCGCCAAGCGCATCCATGTGTCGGGAACACTCATCCTCCAGCGCCCCGGGGAGGACCTCTTCGTGCAGGACGGGACGGGCGGGCTTCGTATCCGGAGTTCGGATACGCTACGGCTGCAGCCCGGCGAGGCGGTCGAGGCGGTGGGTTTCCTCGAGTTCGAGGGGCACCTGCCCCTCCTGCAGGACGCGGTGGTGCGGCGCGGCACGGGGGCGGCGCGTCCGCCCGCCGTGAGGGGCACGCGGATGACCGAGGTCCTCAAGGGGCTGCATCACGCCGACCTGGTCACCCTGCGCGGCCGCCTGCTCGATCGCTCGCACCGCAGCTTCAGGCGCGACGTCGGGGACATGCGGGGCGAACGCAGCACCTGGCTGATCCAGGGGGAGGGACTGAGCTTCACCATGGAGCACGAGTCGGAGGCGCCCGATCCCCTGCTGGAGGCGATCCCCGTGGGCAGCCTCATCGAGGCGAGCGGCGCCTGCTTCTCGGAGGCCGGTCGCGACGGAAAGCTGAAGTCGCTCACCCTGCTTGTCGCCGGGCCCGCCTCCGTGCGCGTGCTCGAGTACCCGAGCTGGTTCACGCCGGCGCGCATGCTGGGAATCCTCATCGTGGTGGTGCTGGTGCTCTCCATCGTCGCCGCCTGGTCCATCACTGTCTCCCGCAAGAACAGCGCCCTGCGTGTTCTCATGCACGAGCGCGAGCAGGCGCGTCAGGAGCTGCAGCAGGCGCATGACACCCTGGAGCAGAAGGTGCGCGAACGCACGGACCAGCTGAAGGTGGAGATCTCGGCGCGCAAGGCCTCGGAGCTTCAGTTCAAGGCGGTGCTCGCGGAGCGCACGCGACTGGCGCGCGACCTGCATGACTCCCTGGAGCAAACCCTCACGGGCATCTCCCTCCAGCTGGACACCTCGGCGAAGCTCTTTGCCCAAAGCCCGGAGAATGCGCACCATCACCTGCAGCTGGCCCGCAATTGGATCCGGCAGAGCCAGGTCGAGCTGCACCGCTCGATCTGGGACCTGCGCTCGCGCGAGCTGGAGCAGTTCGACCTCGCGAACGCCCTGCGCCAGAGCGCACGCCATGTGTTCGAGGGGACCGAGATCAGGATGGAGATGGAGACCGTGGGCAAGGACCGCCCCCTGCCGGAGGTGGTGGAGGAAAACGTGCTGCGCATCGCCCAGGAGGCGCTCACCAACGTGATCAAGCACGCCAAGGCCACGCAGGTGTGGATCTGCCTGGAGTTCACCCCCACGCAGCTGACCCTGCGCGTGCGTGACAACGGCGTGGGCGGCATCCGCCTTGAGGTGCCCAGCCCGGGCGACAACCATTTCGGCCTGCTTGGCATGTCGGAGCGCGCCAAGCGTCTCACCGGGCGCTTCCACATCGACAGCGTCGAGGGCCGCGGCACGCAGATCCTCGTCGAGGTGCCGCTCGAGCCCGCTGCGGAGCCGCCGCCCCCGTCCCCCGAACTTCACTCCTGAGCGGCGGCACTTCCAGCCCGCGCCCCC
>JAHFTI010000515.1 GCA_023265535.1 Opitutaceae bacterium | reverse complement strand
TGGGCCGCCTCCACCTTGTGCGACCAGTGCTGGAAACTGGGCGCCATGAAGGTATGCAGGATCGCCGCAAGGAAGATCAGACTCGCCACCAGGTTGAACGGTTCCTGCTCGATACGTTGCAGCAGGATCTCGCTTAGCGGCGTCGCAGCCGTGCTTGCCGGGTAGTCGGAGAGGGGCGTGGGAAAGTTCATAGGTGCGAAAAAAACGCTCCCTGTCGGGGGAGTGAAACGGCGGCCCGACCGTTTCCATTACCTTCTGGGACTAGCGTCCCGGAACCCGCCCGCAAGGAGAGGCGGCCCAAGGGGAAATGCAAGCAGCTTTGCACTTTTCGGCCATCGTCCACCACGGAGCGGGGATGCCTTGCCGAGTGCTCAGGCGGGGATCCCGCCTGCCTTCAACCATGCCTCAGCCGCGTCCGCCGAAGCTCGTGTAGTCGTCGAGGTCGAGGCGGTCGAAGGTGGTGCGGATGTCCTCGCGTGCAGGGGCGAGTTCGGTGATGGCCTCTGCGAAGGAGCTGTGGCGCTGGGCATCGCCCGGGCCTGCGGCCTCCATCCAGCGCGACCAGGCCTCGATTTCCCAGGCGCTGCGCTTGGGGGACATGGACTCGTTGATGAAGGCGAGCATCTCGCTGTCGCTCTTGCCGCTCTTGACCTGGGCGAGCAGGGCCTCGGCGGGGATGCCTATGAAGTCGATGAGGCGTTTGTCTAGGGCGCAGGGGAAGCAGAATTCGCCGAGTTGGCCGACGGCCGAGGCGCGCGCCTTGTCGAGGAAGCGCGGGAGGTGGACGAAACCGCCGAGCTTCACGCGGGGGGAGCGGGGCGGGTGCTTGGAAAGGTCGGGTGCGCTGTAGGAGATCATGGTGAGGGGTCTGTTGGGCGGTCTCCGTTGTGGGTGCCGGTGGTGACGGCGCGGGGACCTGCCCCTGAGTGTTTCCGCTTTCTCGCTGATTTCAAATGCGAACGACCGAAGACCGTCCCTTCTTCGGCTGGCAATTTCAGGCCTGCGGTGGCTGGCCTGCGCGCCTCGCTTTCGCCTCGGGGCACAAAAAAGCCGCGCAGGGTGCGCGGCCTTGGCGGGAGGGCTGTGTGGCGGTCTAAGGTCGGGGGGGGGGCGCTTGGCAGCGATCCTGACCTTGCGCTCAGGCCTGGACGATCGCGATGCTCTTGACCTCGACGCGGTCGATCGGGGTGCTCTTCTCGCGGCCGCCGCCGAAGGTGACGGGCACGTTGGCGAGCTGGGTCAGCACTGCATCACCCTCGATCATCTGGCCGAAGGCGGTGTACTGGCCGTCCAGGAAGCTGGCGTCGCCGTCGCAGATGAAGAATTGGCAACCGGCGCTGTCCGGATGGGCGGAGCGGGCCATGGAGATGACGCCGCGCTGGTGGGACTTCTTGTTGAACTCGGCCTTCACCTGGTAGCCGGGGTTGCCGGTGCCGGGCATGCCGCTGGCGCCCTGCTTGGTGTTGGGGCAGCCGCCCTGGATCATGAAACCCTTGATGATGCGGTGGAAGGCGGTGCCATCATAGAAGCCCTCCTTGGCGAGCTTCTTGAAATTCTCGACCGTCTTGGGCGCGACGTCGGGCCAGAAGGCGATCTTGATCGTGCCGTAGCCGGTGGTGATGACTGCAACTTCGTTGGTGGAGGGAGTGCTCATGTTGAAAGGAAAAGCGTTTGGATTGAACCGGGCCGGGGCAACTGAAAACGGAGGCCGGATTTCGGAGGCCGGAGTCAGGTCCGCGGACGCCGGCGAAAGGCGGGGAGGGCGGAAGGCTCCCGCAAGCCGTGGAGCGGCCGCGAAACTTGCGACTCAGGCAAAAGTGTCGTCCACCAGCGTGCAGAAGTAGTGGATCAGGAAGAGATGGGCCTCCTGCGCGCAGCGACCGGAATCGCCCGGCATGATGAGGTCCACCGTCGCGAGGGATTTGGCGGCGCCACCGCCGCGACCCAGGAAGGAAATGCTGCGCAGGCCGAGGCGGTTGGCCTCCTTCAGTGTGGACAGGATGTTGTCCGAATTGCCGCTGGAGGTGATGCACACCACGAGGTCGCCCGGCTGCGAGAGTCCTGACACCTGCCGCGCGAACACCTGGTCGTAGCCATAGTCGTTGCCGATGCAGGAGAGCAGCGAGCCGTCGCTGCTGAGCGCCACCGCGGGCAGCGAGCGGCGGTTCTTGGCAAAACGACCCACGAGTTCCGTGGAGAAATGGGCGGCCTCGGCGGCGCTGCCACCATTGCCACAGATCAGCAGCTTGTTGCCGTTGCGCAGGGTGGAGAGGATGAGCTCTGCGGCGCGATCGATCTCCGGTCGGATCTGGTCGAGCGCCTGCAGGCAGGCGACGGATGCTGAAACTTGGGCTGCGAGTGACATGGCGCGCAGTGTGCCCCGACTTGTCCGGGAGGCAAGGCGTCACAGCACGGAATATTGCCTCCAAAAGGTTGCCGTCGGCGATGCGCGGCCCCATGAGTGTCGCCCTTCAATGCGTGTCCGCAGCGTCACCCTCCAGAACTACCGCAATGTCCCCCTGGCGCAGCTCGCGCTCGAGGGGCGTCGCATTTTTCTGGAAGGCGCCAATGGTCAGGGGAAAACCAATTTCATCGAGGCGATCGGCCTGGTGACCGCCCTGCGCTCCTTCCGCAGCGCCGACGCCGGTGTGCTGGTTGCGCATGGACAGCCCGAGGCGGGGATTGCCTTGCTGCTGGAGCATGAGACGCAGGGCGACACCCAGGTACGCATTCACCTGCGTGGTGAGGGCAAGGAGGTCTGGGTCGACCAGGAGCGTATGCTGCGCCTGGCGGACTTCCTCGGACGTTTCCCTACAGTCATCTTTTCCTCTCAGGACCAGCAACTTATACGCGGGGCGCCGGGCGCCCGGCGGCGCTGGCTCGATCTCACGCTCTCCGCCGTCGATCCGCTCTACCTGCAGGCCCTGCAGACCTATCATCGCGGGCTTGCCGAGCGCAACGCGCTGCTCAAGCAGGGCGATGCCCGCAGCGAGCTCAGCGCCTTCGAGCGCACCATGGCTCCGGCTGCCGAGACGCTCCTGCGCCTGCGCCGCACCGGCCTCGAGGCCCTGGCCGCCCAGCTCACCGAATCCTACGCACTCATCGCGGACCACGCCGAGCCTGTCGCCTTCAGCTACCAGCCCGACTGGGAAGAGGGTGGGGCGGAGCAATTCCTGGCCAAGCTCGCCGCCGCGCGCGAGCGCGACCTGCGCCTGCGTAGCACCGGCTGCGGGCCGCATCGCGACGACTTTGAGTTCTCCCTCCAGGGACGCCCGGCGCGCGAATTCGCCTCCGAGGGGCAGCAACGCCTGCTGGTGATCGCCCTTCGCCTCGCGCAGTCCGCCTGGTTCCTCGCCAAGACCGGCGTGCGCCCCGTGCTCCTCGCCGACGACGTCGTGGGCGAGCTGGACCCGCTGAGGCGCGCGCGTTTCTGGGCCGCCCTCCAT
>JAHFTI010000514.1 GCA_023265535.1 Opitutaceae bacterium | reverse complement strand
GCCGTTCCCGGCATGGTTCCCCCGGTCAAGGCGCTGTGCCTGGCGCCCTTTGGCATGGAGGAGGGGACGACGGCGGATGTGCCGCCGCAGGAGTTTGGCCTCGTGGTGGGAGAACACACGAGCTTCCGCTTTTTCTCCAGCTCCGTGCGCCGCGGCGACCGGGTGGGCGAGCTCTACGACGATCCCGACCAGGGCGGCGACTTCGAGGAGCTGGCCCCGATCGAGACGACGCTGGGGGCCAGCGAGGACTCCGTGGGCGGCCTCATTCCCGTGAACCTGCAGGCCGCCGTCACCGAGCTCGGCGTGCTTGAGCTCCGCTGCCTGGAACGCGGCGGGTCGCGCCGCTGGAAACTCGAGCTCAACGTCCGCATGAAGGAATGAGCGCTCCCGTGCAGGCTCCCCTGGTCGTAGGCCTTGACCTGGGCACCTCCAACTGCGCCCTCTCCTGGGCGCGGCCCGAGGCGGGGGCCGGCGTAGTGGATTTTCAGATACAGCAGCTCCTGCGCCCCGGCCAGTCCGGGCCGCTGCCGCTGCTGCCCTCCTGCCTCTACCTTCCCTCGGCGCACGAGTTCACCGGGGCCGAGGGTGGCGCCGCCCCCGTGGCGGGCGAGTTTGCCCGCTGGCAGGGGGCCCGCGTGCCGGGGCGTCTCGTCTCTTCGGCCAAGAGCTGGCTTTGCCACCCCGGCGTGGACCGCAGCGCCGCCATCCTCCCCTGGGGCGCCCCTCCCGAGGTCGCGCGCCTCTCGCCGGTCGACGCCTCCGCGGCGCTGCTGGGCCACCTTGCGCGCGCCTGGGACGCGG
The DNA here is from genome assembly GCA_023265535.1 of Opitutaceae bacterium. Lineage (GTDB taxonomy): Bacteria > Verrucomicrobiota > Verrucomicrobiia > Opitutales > Opitutaceae > MWDT01. The sequence continues at coordinate 2,648 of JAHFTI010000514.1, read as the reverse complement.
CCTTTCCCGGCGCCCCGCTGGCGGAGCAGGACCTGGTGATTACCGTGCCCGCGTCCTTTGACGAGGTGGCCCGCACGCTCACCGCCGAGGCGGCGCGCCGCCAGGGCCTCACGCGTTTCCATCTCATCGAGGAGCCCCAGGCCGCCTTTTATGACTTTGTGCGGCAGCAGGGGGCGGGCCTGCGCGCCAGCCTTGCCGGTGTGCGCCTGGTGCTGGTGGTCGACGTGGGCGGCGGCACCACCGACCTCACGCTCATCCAGGTGACGGAGGACCCCGCGGGAGGGGAACCCCTGCTGCGCCGGGTGGCCGTCGGCGAGCACCTCATGCTGGGTGGCGACAACATGGATGCCACCCTCGCGCGCCTGGCCGAGGAACGCCTCACGCAGGGCTCGCGTCGCCTGAGCCCGGTGCAATGGTCCCAGCTGGTCCAGGCCTGCCGCGCCGCCAAGGAGGCCCTGCTGGCGCCGGAGGCTCCGGAGCGCCATGGCATCGCGATCGCAGGCGAGGGCAGCCGCCTGCTCGGCAACACCCTTTCCTGCGAGCTTGCCCGCGACGAGCTGCGGACCCTGCTCCTCGACGGTTTCCTGCCCGCCTGCGCGGCCGGCGAGGGCCCGCGTCGCGGCCAGCGCTCGGGGCTGCAGGAGCTCGGCCTGCCCTATGCGCAGGACGCCGCCATCACGCGGCATGTATCCGGATTTTTGTTACAACACGCCGCGGCTGCGCGTGCCGCACTGGCGGGCGGCGACGGTTCTCCCGCCCCTGTGCACGCGGCGGGGCCTTCGTCTCTCTCCGCCCCCGCAGGCCTGGCCGCCCCGCTGCCGCGCCCCGACGCTATCCTGCTTAACGGCGGTGTCTTCAACTCCGCGCTGCTGCAGGAGCGCCTCCTCGCCGTCCTCGCCTCCTGGTGGCCGGACCAGCCTGCGCCGCGCCTGCTTGGGCACTCCTCGCTCGACCTCGCCGTGGCGCGCGGGGCGGTGGCGCACGGACTGGCCCGCCGCGGCTTCGGCAGACGCATCAGCGGTGGCGCCGCCCATTCCCTCTACGTCGGTCTCGGGCCGGATCCGCGCGATGGCCTGGAGCGCGCCCTGTGTGTCGTCGCGCGCGGCGACGAGGAGGGCTGCCGGCATGAGCTGCGTTCGGTTCCCCTGGAGCTCAGCCTGGGCCGCCCCGTGCGCTTTCCCCTGTTTGCTGCCGCGGACGACCGCTCCGATGCCGTGGGCTCGCTGGTCGTGGCGGGGCCCCAGCTGGTGCCCGTCTCCCCCCTGAGCACCGTGCTGCGTTCCAACACGCGGGGGGCGGAGCGGCTGCCGGTTCACCTGCGCTCCTCCCTGAGCGAACTGGGCACTCTCGAGCTGGACTGTGTCTCCGAGGAGGAGACCCCGCAGACCTGGCGCCTGGAGTTTGACCTGCGCGCCGCCCTGCAGCCCGAGGGGGAGCTGTCGCCGGGAGCCTCGCCCGCAGGCGCCCCGCCGCCGGGTGCCCCTGCCGAGAGCTCGCGGGAAAGTCGACCTGGCAGGGCCGCCGCCTCGCCCGGTGCGGCCCTGGATCCCCGCGCGCTTCGCGTGTTGGAGGCTGCCTTTGGCGAGAAGCCCCAGACGCTCAGCCCGAAGGACCTGCGCCAGCTCACCCGTTCCCTCGAGGACGCCTGCGGTCTCCGGGAGGAGTGGAACCTGGATTTCCTGCGCACGCACTGGGCCTGGCTCAGCCAGCAGGCGGCGGCCCGCCGCCGCAGCGCCGATCACGAGCGTTCCTGGCTCCAGCTCTACGGCTTTTTCCTCCGCCCCGGCTTCGGCGACAGCGCCTACTCCTGGCGCTGTGAGCAGGCGCTTGTGCTCCTCGGGGAGGGCGTGAAGTTCAGCGGCGACCCGGCCGTGTGGAATGAGTTCTGGGTCCTTTTCCGGCGAGTCTCGGGCGGCCTGACCGAGGCGGCCCAGCTCCGCCTGTGGGAGACACTCAAGCCCCACCTGGCCCGTCGCGCCCCCCTGCGTCCCGCCAAGCACCTCCCGCGCCCCAAGGGAGTGCAGCCCGAGGGCCTCGAGGAGATGGTGCGCCTGGCGGCCTCGCTCGAGCATTTGCCCCTGTCGGAGAAGGAGTTGCTGGGCTCCTGGCTCCTGGGGCGCCTCGAGGCCCCCGGCCAGGTGCCCGGACCCTGGGCCTGGGCCCTTGGCCGCCTCGGCGGACGTGTGCCCCTCTATGGCAGCGCCCACCTGGTGGTGCCTCCCGCCCTCGCCGCGTCCTGGCTGGAATGCCTCCTGCGCCGCGGCCTGGCCCAGGAGGGCGCCCCCTTCGCGGCGGCCCAGATCGCGCGCCTGTCGGGCGACCGCGCCCGCGACCTGGACGAGTCCCTGCGCGAGCGCAGCGCCACGCTGCTCGCCGGGGCTCGCGTACCCGAACGTTGGATACAGATGTTGCGCGAGGTGGTGGTGCTGGATGCCGCCGAGTCGGCCCGCGCCCTGGGCGACCGCCTCCCGCATGGGCTCCGCCTGCGGCTGGGTGACTGAGCACCCGGCCCCTCCCAAACCCACGCCCAAACGGACTCGGTCTCCGTGGCGTCAGCCCGGAGAAACTGAGCGCCCAGCCCCACGCCCAAACTCGCGCCCAAACTTGCGCCCAAACTCACGCCCAACCCCCACGCTCGGTCCCACGTC
>JAHFTI010000513.1 GCA_023265535.1 Opitutaceae bacterium | reverse complement strand
GGCGCACGCGGTCGAACACGAAGGGGATGCTGGCGGCCACGAGGTTGCCGTGCTCCGCTATGCTCACATGGAAGCGCTCCGCGGGGATCCCGAGGCGGCGGCGCATGAGGTCGAGAGCGGGACCCGAGGCCTGGTGCGGGACCACGTGCAGCTCGGGAAGGCGGCGGCCCGTGAGGGAGAGGACCTTTTCGAGGAGCGCCGGGAGCAATTGGGCGGCGAGCTTGTGCACGGCCTTGCCGTCCATGTGGAACTGGTAGGCGGCGCGGTCCTCCTCGCGATAGACGTAGGGGGGCAGGCGGTGGCCGCCTCCGCGGACCTCGCAGAAGTCGGCGCCCTCGGCGTAGGTTTCCATCAGGAAGGCGCAGGGAGCGGGGTGTTCGCGGGCCTCGAGCACAAAGGCCACGGTGGCGTCACCCATGAGGCAGGCGCTCTCCGGCTCCTTCCAGTTCACGCCCGTGAGCGGGCTTTCGGAGCACACGACGAGGGCGCGGCGCGCCACGCCCGTGGCGAAGAGGCCGTTGAGGGTGCTGAGCGCCGTCAGGAAGCCGAGGCAGCTGGCGTGCACGTCCATGCAGGGGATGCCGCGGGCCCCGGGGCCGAGGCAGCGTTGCACGGGGCGGCGTTGCAGGGGATGGGCTGCTGCAGGCTCAGGCTCGCGTCGATGATGAGGTCGAGGTCGCGCAGGGCGAGGCCCGCCTCCTCGAGCGCGGCGAGGCTGACCCGGCGTGTGAGGGCCTCCGTCTCGGCGGGGCCCGAGTTGCGGTGGCGTCGCAGCACCCCCGTGTGGCGGGCGGTCCAGCCGGCGGGCAGGCCCAGGCGGCTGTCGAGCTCGTCGGAGCCGAGGGCCTCGGCGGGGAGTGCGCGGGCGGAGCCAAGGACGGTGAAGTGTTGTCTCATCGGAGCGTGTAGTTGAAAGTCGGATACTTGCTGCGGGGTGGCGGTCCGGGCTCCCGGGTCCTTGCCCGGGTCGCGGCCCGCGGGGTGTCGCCGTCGCGGAGGGAGGCAGGGCGGGGGCGGGCGGCGGCCCTCGGGAGCCGTGGTCAGCCGGCCTGTTTCCTTTGCCAGGCGACGAAGCGGTCCACGCCTTCCTGGAGCGGGACCGAGGGAGGGCCCAGGTCGCGCAGGGCGCGGGCCACGTTGAAGGTCTTCGACCAGGCGAAGACGCTCACGCCGAAGCGCGTGATGGGCGGCTCGCCGAGGAAGGGCAGGGCGCGGTGAAGGCCTTCGACGAGCCCGGCAAGGAGCAGGGCGCGCTCGGCCGGGATGCGGCGCGTGGGCTGGGGCAGGCCAAGCTGTGCGAAGACCCCGCCCAGGAACTCGAGGATGGGCACGGGCTGGTTGTTGGTGAGGAGGTAGGTGCCGGTGGCGCGGCGCTCCGCGATGCGCAGGAGATAGTCGACGAGGGTGTCGATGTAGACCAGGTCGCCGAGGACGGTCTGGCGCGACTCGATCAGGGGGAGCCGTCCGGAGGCGGCCGCGCGCAGGATGCGGGGGAAGACCACGGTGTCTCCTGGGCCGAAGACCGCGCGGGGACGCACGATGCAGGAGGGGCCGGCGTAGGCCTTCACGAGCTGCTCGCTCACGCGCTTGGTGGCGGCGTAGAGGTTGATTGGCTTGGCGGGCAGGGGGCTGTCCTCATCGAGCCCGAGCTGGTGGCTGCGGTCGTACATCACCGCGCTGGTCGAGATGTGCAGCAGCAGCGGGCGGCCCTGTGTCTCGCAAAAGTCGATCACGTGGCGCGTCGCCAGGACATTCTGGCGCTCAAACTCGGCGCGTGAGCCCCAGGGGGAGGAACGGGCTGCGGCGTGCACCACCACGTCGGGCCGGAAGTCGCAGGAGAGGGGCCGGCAGAGGTCTGCCGAATGGTACCCGGGCGCGGCGAGCGGGCGGCGGCCGAGCGCACACACCTCATGGCCTTCGGCGAGCGCCTTCCGCCAGAGGGCCCCGCCCACGAAGCCCGAGGCTCCTGTGATGAGCAGTTTCATGGGCGGGCGGGCGGGAACTGGGTGGTGCAGGTCATGGGCACGGCCTGCTATTTGTTAGAACACTAAGTAAATGTCAAGCGGCTGTTTTTGGGGGGCTGCGGCGCGTGGCGTGGCCTAGTGTGCCGGCCTGGGAGCCTGGATGCGGTTGGTGGCGTCGACGTCCGTCTGGGAGTCGAACTTGCGGCGTGCCGTGGACTCGGTCCGGAGCTGTTTCAGGTCCCTGGCCGGCACCTTCCTCCTGAACTCATCCTGCTGCAGGCCGATGTCCTCGATGGGAAAGCCCTGGAAGCCGGGGAGCAGCCTCTGCAGTTCGCCGGGCTGGGTGAGGTCGAAATTGAGGCTTTCCGGATCCTTGAACAGGGAGAGGGGCGCCTGTGCGATGCTCCCAAACTGCACTCCCTGCAGTTCGGAGGGCGTGGCGCTCCGCCGCACGTCCACGGGGCAGGCAACCACGAGGGTCCTGTCGAAGCGAACGTGGGTGGGCAGGGTGGTGTCGCGTGCCAGGATCCCGGCCAGTTCGGGGTAACGTGTGCTCCACGGAGGGGTGGTGTGGGCAACGGAGGCCAGGTCGGCGGCGAGGCGTGCATCCTTGGGGGTGTAGTTGCGGGCCTTGCCGCGCGCATCGATGTGAATGCCCCGTTCGCTCGCAATGACGATGTTGTCGCGAAGGACATGGTCGCTGCCTCCGCCGACAAAGAGCCCCGACTGGACCTTGTAGATCAGGTTGCCCTCGACGGTCTCACCGCAGTCCCCGTCATCGAGGTAGAAGGCCTGGGCGTTTTCGCAATGATGGACAAAATTGTGGCGCAGGACATTGCCGCGGCTGGTCCAGCCGCTGTTGGTGTAGAAGGCGCCGAGGTCACTGGAATCGAGGCCGATGCGGTAGACTTCGTTGCGCTCGATGAGATTGTCATTTCCCGCGAAACGCACGCCGGCGTTGGAGCCGTCATGGATGCGGTTGAAGGCGACGCGGTTTCCTACCACCTCGGCCTGGGTGGACTCGCCCAGGCGCACGGCTGCGTAGGGGCCGGAAAGTCCCACATGGTGGATGTGGTTGTTCAGGATCTGGTGTCCGCCTGGAGTCAGGCTCTTGCGTTCGCCTCCGAGCAGGTCGATGCCATGACGGCCCGTGTTGAAGACATCATTCGAGATGGCCCGGTGCCCGAAGCCACCCAGCAGGCGCAGGCCCACGTCATCGACGTCGTGCACCGAACAGCCCGCCACGGTCACATGGCTGCCTCCCTCGACACGGACCCCGTCCCCAAGGGAGTGGCGGAAGTCGAGTTGGCGGAACTCCACGTGCGAGGCTCCCCTGAGGTGCAGGATCGGAGCCTGCGTGTCGGCGACCAGGATTTCCTGCGAGGCGAGGGGACGCGGAGGCCACAGGTAGAGAAGGCCGCTGGAAAAATCGACGGCCCATTCGCCCGGCTCGTCGATTTCCTCGAGGAGGTTCAGTGCGTACCAGTTTTCCAC
>JAHFTI010000512.1 GCA_023265535.1 Opitutaceae bacterium | reverse complement strand
TGATGCCGTCGGGGTGCGCACCGAATTCCTTGATCACGAGGTCCAGCACCTGCTCGCGCGTGAAGTTCACGGGGGCGGGCATGGCGCCGAGCGTGGCGGAGGAGGAGGCACTGGTGGAGGTGGCGGCCGGGGCGCGCGGCGGCACCGCGGCGCCGAGGATCACGGGGGACGAAGCCTCGTTCCTGGGTGCGGCGGGCGATGATGCCGTGGCAGGGCTTGAAGGTGCACGCGCGGGCTCCGCAGGCGGCTCAGCCGGGGCGCTCGTGGCGGAGCTCTCTGCAGAGGCCGCGGGGGCCGCGGGAAGCGGCGCCACCTCGGGCAGCGGGCTGTTGGCGGCCACCGCCTCGCGCAACTCGCTCGGAAGGTCCTTCACGAGGATGGCGTCGCCCTGGGCGATCACGGCGCTGCGGTAGACCACATTCTCGAGCTCGCGCACATTGCCGGGCCAGGTGTGGCGCACGAGCACGCTCATTGCCTCGGGGGACACCTTGTTGACCCGGGCCTTCTTGTTCTTGAAAAGGTTCTGCAGGCAGAAGTCGACGATCTGCGGGATGTCGTCATTGCGGTCGCGCAGCGGCGGCATCTTGATGCGCACCACGTTGAGGCGATAGTACAGGTCCTCGCGGAAGGTCTTCAGCTTCACCATGGACTCGAGGTCCTTGTTGGTGGCGGCGATGATGCGCACGTCGACACGCAGGGTGTCCGTGCCGCCCACGCGCTGGATCTCGCCCTGCTGGAGCACGCGCAGGATCTTGGTCTGCGTGGCCAGGGCCATGTCGCCGATCTCGTCGAGGAAGATCGTGCCGCCGTCGCACAGCTCAAACTTGCCGATGCGCTGGCCCGTGGCTCCCGTGAAGGAGCCCTTCTCGTGGCCGAAGAGCTCGCTCTCGATCAGGTTTTCGGGAATGGCGGCGCAGTTGACGGCGATGAAGGGTTTTCCGGCGCGATGGGAATGCTTCCAGATCGAGCGCGCCACGAGCTCCTTGCCCGTGCCGCTTTCGCCCGTGATCATCACCGTGACATCGCTGGCGGTCACCTGGCCGATGACCTTGAAGACGTCCTGCATGACTGGAGAGGAGCCGACGATGCCCTCCTTGTAGTCGTCGCTGTTGATCGAGGGCTTGTAGTCGCCCGCGGAACGCATGTCGGCATGCGCCTTGAGGGCATTCTCGGCGAGCGCGAGCACGCGGTCGGCCGCGAAGGGCTTCATGATGTAGTCGAAGGCGCCGTACTTCATCGCCTCGATCGCGGTCTGCGCCGTGCCGAAGGCCGTCATCAGCACCACCAACTGGCGCGGATTCGCCGAACGGATGTGCTGGAGCGCCTCGATGCCGCTCATTCCGCCCATGCGGATGTCCATGAAGATCAGGTCGGGCGCGGGGCCCTTGCGCACGCGCGCCACACCCTCCTCGCCACTCGCCGCCTCCGACACCACATAGTGACGCGACCCCAAAACACGACTCAGCGAGTAGCGAATCTCGGCGTCGTCGTCTATGATAAGGATGCTCGGTGACTTGGGTTCGGACATGGGGATATTTGCTGCAGGACTCGTGCCAATCGACTCTCGCTATGAATAAACGGAATCGTTTTCTATCATCCCTCGCATGCTTCGCTGGTCAATGAACTTGTTTCGGGTGGGCGGCATCCAACTCGCGGTGCACGCCAGCTTCGTGCTGCTCCCGATCCTCGTGGCCTGGGAAGGCTGGGCCTACGAAGGCTGGCTGGGCGCAGGACTGGGGCTGGCCACACTGGCGGCCTTCTTCACCTGCGTGGTGCTGCATGAGCTCGGCCACGCCTTTGCCGCGGCGCGCCTGGGCATCCGCGTGCCGCGCATCCTGCTTCTCCCCATCGGCGGCATGGCGGAGTTCGAGCGCATCCCGCGCAAGCCCGCCGAGGAGCTCCTGATCGCCGTGGCCGGCCCTCTCGTCAACGTGCTCCTCGTGGGCCTGCTGGCACTCTTCATCACCTGGCCGCAGACCCCGCTGTCCATCATCCTGGGACTCGAGCCCGATCCGCTCGGCCTGGCCGAGCACGACCCGGCTCTCCTGGGAATGAACGTCTTCCTGCTGACGCTTCTCCTGGCCAATGTCGCCATGGCCACGTTCAACATGCTCCCCGTCTTCCCCATGGATGGCGGCCGCGTGCTGCGCGCCCTGTTGGCCACGCGCCTGAGTTACCTTCGCGCGACCTGGATCGCCGCCCTCGTGGCCAAGGTCCTCGCCACGCTGCTCATCGCCCTCGCCCTCTGGCAGGAGGCCTGGCTGGCGGCGGCGCTCTTCACCTTCATCCTCATCGTCGGCAACGCGGAATACCAATCCGTGCGCCTGGCCGAGGAACGCGAGGCACTCTGGCGCAAGCTCCTCGACGACTCCCTCTCACGCGACCGCGGCGAGGGCATCTGAGGGGCGCACACACCCTTCCTGACTTTCCAAAGAAAAGACCCTCGCGCGCCCTGCAACCCTTGCCAGCACGCCTCCCACTCGCTTCGCTAGACCACTGCCCCGCCCTGCCCACGCACCGAACCACCATGTCCCCTTCATCCGCACAGGACCGCTTCCTCCAGCTTCTTCAACTCTCCGCCCGGGAAGGCACCCTCGTGAAGCTCACGCTCGGGCGTCCGGCCGGCCAGGCCACTGATCTCAAAAACCTCTTCGTGCGTCCGGTCGAGCTCAAGAAAGGCCCTCACCTGTGCTTCGTGTGGCGCCACCAGACGCGCGACATCACCAAGAACCTTACCGTCGAGGAGGGCCTGGCCGAGCTCGCCAGGCAGCTCGGTCCCACTTTCCTGGACGCCCATCTCTTCACCCAGACGCAGACCGCCGAGCTGCGCTGCCATGGCGAGGGCAAGGACCACCTCGTGGTCAAGGCCGCCAGCTCCACCGCCCCGCGCACCCAGGCGGCGCACAACCGCGAGAAGGAGCACCTGCTCGACGCCACCTCCCCCTGGCTGCAACAGCTGGGCATCACCAACGAACGCGGCGCCCCGCGCGCCGAGATGTCCGCCAAGTACCGCCAGATCCAGAAATTTGCCGAGCTGCTCTCCCACCTCCTCACCGACGCTGGCCTGCTCGGGGCGGAAGCTCCCGCCACTCCCCTGCAGGTCACCGACATGGGCTGCGGCAAGGGCTACCTCACCTTCGCGGTGGCCGGACTGCTCGCGGGCCGCGCCGAGGTCACGGGTGTCGAGCTGCGCCCCGAGCTCGTGGAACGCTGCAACGCCGTCGCTTCCCGCTGCGGCATGGGTCACCTCAGGTTCCTTCCGGGCACCATCCAGGCGGCTGAGCTCGGGGCACCCGACATCGTGATCGCGCTGCACGCCTGCGACACCGCGACCGACGACGCCGTCGCCCGCGGCATCGCCGCCGAGGCCCGCGTGCTCCTGGTCTCCCCCTGCTGCCAGAAGGAGCTGCGCCCGCAGCTCCAGGCCCCCGCTGTATTGGCTGGGGCACTACGCCATGGCATC
>JAHFTI010000511.1 GCA_023265535.1 Opitutaceae bacterium | reverse complement strand
CTGACGCAGGCGAGCGTAGAACACCAGTGGGCTGAGCGGATAGCGCTCGACGAGCTGCTCGATGAGGCTGTTGGCCTCGCGGAAATTGGAATCCTGCCCCCGCTGCTCGGCGAGGAGCGCCGCCCGGTAGAGGGCATAGGGCGCGTAGGGAGTTTCTGAATACGCGTCGGCGAGGGCGCGCAGGCTCGCCTGGGCGTCGGCCACGCGGTCCTGTGAGACATAGTAGTCGGCCTCCGTGATGATGGAATACACCGCGGCATCCGTCTTCGGGTAGGAGGAGCGGAGGCGGGCCAGCGCGGCAAGGGCGTCGGTCTGCCGTCCGAGCGCGAACTCGGCCTGCGCCACGATGAGGCCGGCGAGGCTGGCGATCTCGGGGGCGAGCGCCGCGGGCAGCGAGGGGGCCGAGGAGAAGAGGGCGGTGGCCAGGGAGAGCGCCTCGGAGTGGAGCCCGGCGTCGAGGGCGAGCTGGGCCTGGAGCCAGGCCATGCGCGCGCGCAGCGGGGCGGGCAGCGAGGCGGGCGCACCATCGGCAAGCAGGCGCGTGCAACGCTCGTAGGCCGGACGGTGGCGCCCGGCGGCCTGGAGGGAGAGGGCGAGGTTCCACTCGGCCTCCCAGCGGCGCTCGAGGTCGAAGGCGGGGTCGCGCGAAAGCTCGTTGAGCAGGGACTCGGCGGCCTCGAGGTTGTCGCCGGCGTCGATCTCGGCCTGCACGCGCTGGAACATCAGCAGCCCGGGCGCGACATCGGGCGGCGGCGAGCGCAGCGCGGCGGCATAGGCGTCGGCGGCGTTGCGGTAATTGCGGGCGCGGTACCAGGCCTCGGCGACGAGCACCCCAAGGCGGGCGCGCAGGGGGCCCTCGGCCGTGCTGTCGCGCGTCTGCTTGGCATAGTCGGCGGCGGTCAGGTAACGCCCTCCGTACCAGGCGGCGTTGGTGAGCACGCCGAGGGCGTGCATGCGCAGGGGGCTGCCCGGGAAGCGGTCGAGCAGGCTGCGCGCGGTGCCGGAGGCCTCCTCGAGGTTGCGTGCGGCCAGGAAATACTCGGCGCGGTGCAGCAGGAGGCTCTCGAGGATGGGATGGGCGCCGGGGCGGGCGATGAGCTCGTCGATGCGGCGCACGAACTCCTCGCCCGCGGGGCCGGGGGCAGAGGCGGCGGCGAGCAGGTGCAGCGCCATGCGCTGGCGCTCCACGTCCTGGCCGGACTCGAGCAGGCGGAACAGGGCGTTGCGGCCGGCCGAGCCGGGGCCCGCGCCGCCGATCAGGCCCAGGTGAAAGCGCACCTCGTCGAGCTCGACGAGCTCGGTGGCGGGAAGCGACTGCAGGAGGCGCTGGAGCACGGCCACGGCCTCGGCGTTGCGGCCGACGGCGGCGAGGGCGCTCGCGTAGAGCTTCGAGGAGCCGAAGCCCATCTTCTGCCCCGCGAAACGCTCGGCGTTCGCGCGCAGTGTATCCAGATTGCTGTTACCACCGCGCAGGACGATGGCGCGCTCGCGGGCGAGAGAGAAGCGCACCCGCGTGAGCTCGGAGTCGGAGGCGGCGATCGCCTGCGTGTAGAAATCGCGCCCCTGCTCGATGTTGCCGGCGGCGTCGGCCAGCAGGCCCTGGGCAAAGAGGAACCAGGGGCGGTCCTCGGCGGTGAAATCGTCGGGGCGCAGGCCGTTGAGGTCGGCGCGCAGGGCCTCGGTGCGGCGGGCGCGGGCGTTGAGCAGCGCGGAGCGCAGCTTCCAGGCGGGGCCGCGCAGGCCGACGGCGCTGTCGAGGGTCTGGCGCGCCTCGTCGAAGCGGCCGTCCTCGAGCAGGGCGGTCACCAGGGAGAGGCGCACGGCGGCGCGGTCCAGCCCCTGGTCGGCGGCCTTGTCCAGCAGGTCGCGGTACAGGTCGGCGGCGACCGACGGGAAACCCATCGCGAGGGCGCGGTCCGCGGAGGCGAGCACGAGCACCCCGGAGCCGGCGGCCCCGCGGGTGGCGGCGGCCCCGCCGAAATGCAGGAGCGGCACGGCGGTGTTGAGGGCCGGTTCAGTGGCGGCGGCGGCAAGGAGCGGAGCGCAGAGGAGCAGGCCTGCAAGAAGTCGGAGTCGCATGTGGGCGGCGAAGCTTGCTGGGAGCTTTGGAAACAATCAACCGCGATGTAACGAGTTCCGCCTCGCAAGCGGGGTGCCGACGACCATGATGAACGCCACAACTCACCCACAACCATGAGCGTACTCATCATCGTCCTTCTTGTCATCTTTGTCCCGCTTGTCCTCCTCGCCCTCTACGCCATGGGCGTGTACAACAAGCTCATCGGCCTGCGCAACCTCTTCAAGAACGCCTTTGCCCAGATCGACGTGCAGCTGAAGCGCCGCTACGACCTGATCCCGAACCTGGTCGAGACCGCCAAGGGTTACATGAAGCATGAGCGCGAGACCCTCGAGGCCGTCATCAAGGCCCGCAACATCGCGATCGGCGCCGCACAGGCCGCCGCCTCCAATCCCGCCGACGGCAATGCGATGCGCTCCCTCATGAGCGCCGAGGCCGGCCTGGGTGGCGCCCTCTCGCGCCTGATGGTCGTCTCCGAGCAGTATCCCGACCTCAAGGCCAACGAAAACATGCTGCGCCTGACCGAGGAGCTCACCAGCACCGAGAACAAGGTCGCCTTCGCCCGCCAGGCCTACAACGACAGCGTGATGGTGTACAACACCACGCGCGAGCGCTTCCCGGCCGTGCTCTTCGCAGGCATGTTCGGCTTCATGCCCGCCGAGCTCTTCAAGATCGAGGATCCCACCGAGCGCAACGCGCCCAAGGTGAGCTTCACGAGCTGAAGCGTTCAGCCATGAATTTCTTCGAAGCCCAGGAGCGCGCCCGCAAGCGCACCGGACGCCTGGTCCTTCTTTTCTGCGTGGCTGTGCTCGGGACCATCCTGGCCTGCTACGGCGCCGCGGTGGTGCTCTTCGGCGGGGCCATGGAGCAGGAGGGCGTCACGGGCTTCTGGCAGCCCGGACTCTTCGCGGGGACCAGCGCGACCATCCTCGGCATCGTGGGACTGGCGACGCTCTACAAATGGAGCGAGCTGCGGGGCGGCGGGCCGACCGTGGCCGAGATGATGGGCGGCCGGAAGGTCGCCGCCGGCAGGGCGAGCACCGCGGAGCGCCGCCTGCTCAACGTCGTCGAGGAAATGGCCATCGCCTCGGGTGTCCCGGTGCCCGGCGTGTACATCCTGGACGAGGAGGAGGGCATCAACGCCTTCGCCGCCGGCCTGGGCAGCGAGGACGCCGTCATCGCCGTCACGCGCGGCACGCTCGACAGGCTCACCCGCGACGAACTGCAGGGCGTGGTGGCACACGAGTTCAGCCACATCCTGAACGGTGACATGCGCCTGAACCTCCGACTGACCGCGGTGCTGTTCGGCATCCTGGTGCTGGGGCTGCTCGGCCAGGGCATGCTGCGTCTCCTGGGCCAGGGACGCATCCGCAGCGGCGGCAAGGA
>JAHFTI010000062.1 GCA_023265535.1 Opitutaceae bacterium | reverse complement strand
CAATGAGTCCGCCCGCCGCTTCCTGGCTGTGAAGGGCCAACCCTCCGCGGGCGTGCTCTCCCCGACCGCCGACGCGCCCTCGGGCACCCGCCCCGCCACCGAGGTCCTCCCGGGCTCCGGCGCCGGCCTGCTCCCCTTCAACCCCGAGGGCGGCTTCCTTGTCGTGCGCCGCCTCGCCCCGCTCGACTGGGACTCCTACTCCGGCCTGCTCTCCGGTCGCCCCTTCCGCGGCCTCGCCGCCGGCCGCCCGCCCATCAAGCTCGGCGGCGCCTACGCCGGCCTCGACGACTGGGAGCGCCTGCAACAGGGCGGCGCCCACATCTTCTCGGGCCACCGCGGCCGCGCCGGCCGCTTCAACGAGACTTTCCACCTGAAGCTGCTCCTGCTGCGCTCCATGCTGCGCGAGGTGCAGGCCGCCGTCGCGAAGTCGCAGCTGCCGATGCTCAACCTCAGCCCGGCCGTCTTCCGCGTCGACATCGCCACCGAGGCCGCCGCCCTTCCCGTCCTCTGGACCGCCCGCGCCGTGCTCACCGAGCCCTCGGCCGCCCTCCCCCTCACCACCGCCGGCGAGCTGCGCTACTTCAAGCCCGTCGCCGGTTTCGGCTCCTCCATCTACCGCCCCGAGGGCGCGGGCCGTGCCGTGCGCGGCCGCGGCGAGCTGCGCATCCGCAAGCTTCTCGCCACCGCCGGCCTCACCCAGATCGAGGCCACCATCGTTTCCCCCGAGATCTCGGCCGCCTCGCCTCGCGACCTCGTGAGCGCCCGCCTGCCGCTTCCCGGTGCCGGCTCGCTCGACCTCGTCGGCAACATCGACGCCGCCGAGGCACTGGCCCAGGGCGAAGCCCGCTTCCGCACCGCGCCCATCACCGCCTCCGCCGCCGTGCTTGCCGCCCTGCCCGGCATCGAGGGCGGCGTCTTCCCGTCCACGCCCTTCGAGACCATCCCGATCCTGAGCACCCCGGTCGACCTCTTCGCCCTTGGCGTGCTCGGCGTTCAACTCTTCCTGACGGGCAATGGAAAAGCCCCCGCCGCCGCCCTCGACGAGCTGCTCAGCCTCGTGCGCGCCGCCGAGGCCCCGGGCGTCGAAGGCAAGCCCGGCGAACGTTTCAAGGCACTCGCCTCCGCCAACCCGCGCTGGAGCCAATCCCTCGGCCCCCAGCACCATGGCCACGGCGTCGCCACCAGCGAGGAGGCCGCCGGCCTGCTCCCCGTCGAACTGTGGTGGGACACCCTTGCCGTGCTCGGCCGCTTCTTCGCCGGCTCGGGTCCCCAGGCCTTCTGCCGCGACTTTGGCGACGCCCCCGCCTACCAGCTCGAGGCCGCCTTCGAGACCCCTCTGGCGGCGCTGGACTCACTCGTGTTGCGCAGTCAGAGCCTCCTGCTTTGCGACTGGCCCAGCAACCGCGAGATCGCTCGCGTGATCCAGAAGGTGCGCTGATACAAGTGCTGCTCTGGCATGCGAATGCCTCACTGATGTAACGCGCGCCCCGCTTGCTTTTTGGGGAACCGTGTCTTGCTTGTGGGGATGAATATGGATTTCATGTCCGTGTTCTCTCCGCCCCCGCGTTTCAAATCTCCTGGAATTAGAATGAAAACATCCACCCGACTGCGTTCCATCCTGGGCTTTGCGCTGCTGTTCCTCGTTTTTGCCGGTTGTGCCTCGGTGCCCACACCGCGCGCCTATGGCGTCAAGGTCACCCTCGACTCCACCCTCGTCGGCTCCTCGGTGCAGATCGATCTGGTGGGTGTGAATGAGGTCGCCGACCTCCCCAAGTGGCAGAGCTACTCGGTCACAGAATACTGGCAGCCGAACAATTCCTTCAGGCGCGACGCCCGCAAGTACACCATGCAGTTCGGGCGCGACACGCCGACCTCGCAGACCCTCATCGCCACCGACCCGCGCTGGTCCGAGTGGCTGCGCACCGGCGCCCTCCATCTTGTCATCGTGGCCGACCTCCCCGGCGCCCAGACCGACCAGGTGGGCAACGCCGATCCCCGCCGTCTCATCCTCCCCCTCGACAAGGCTGCCTGGGGCGGCAACACGGAAAACCTCGAAGTCCTCGTCCAGGAAAGCGGACTGCGTCTCATGACGCCCCGCAAACCCTGACCGCTCCCTTCCCCCGGGTCCTGGTGCGGCCCGCTTTGCCGCACCCGGACCTTAGCCACCCCCCAGCATGCCCGCTTACGGCGCCTATGCACCGCGACGGCCGCACTCCCTCCTGGCGCTCAAGAGCGTGCATGAGGCCGTGGCCGTTGATGGCAGCCCCGGCCGTTTTGCGCTGAAGATCTTTCACCCGCCCCCGTCGACGGACGTGCGGCGCCTGTATTCGATTGAGGGCTGGCTGCTCGCCGCCGAGCGCCAGCGCGACGCCGCCAAGTCGGGCGCGGCCGTCCTCGAGGTGTTGGAATTCGGTCGCTGCGAGGAAGGGGCCTTTATGGTCACCCCCTGGCAGGACAATGCCTTCGAGCCGCTCGTCGAGACGGTCGAGTCCAAGGGCGACCACCTGCGCTCCTTCGCCACGTTGCTGCTCGATGCGCTCGAGGGCTGGGAGAAGCAATACGGCGCCCCGCACGGCCGGCTGCGTCCCTCGAATGTCTTCCTTGCCGCGCCCGGTCCGCTGAGCCTGGCGCGCGCCTGCCTCTCCGAACCCTGGTACCAGCCGCGCGCGAATCCCGAGGCCCTGCGCCAGCACGACCTCTCCACTGTCGGGGCCATCCTGGTGCAGGTGGTGCGACGCCGCCAGGCGGGTGGCTGGCCGATCGAGGAGGCGCCCGAGTGGCGCGCCCTGGGCCGCGCTGGCACGGCCTGGCTCGCCTATTGCAATTACCTGCTCAACCCGCAGCCCGCCGCCGGCGAACTCAGCATCGCCGAGGCGCGTCGCCGCCTGCAGGCGATCCCGCGCGATGCCCGCCCGGGGCGCACCGCCGCGCTCACGGCGGCAGGCATCGTCCTGGTCGGCGTCAGCGGCACCCTCGCCTTCGCGCGTTTCGGCGACCCGCAGGACATGCCGCGTTCGCTGAGGAAACTCGCCGAGGCCACGGGCAATGAGCGCGCCTTCCGCACCGAGGTCACCCCGGATTGGGCCCGCCTCTGCCGCGCCTGGAACTCCTGGCTCGGCGACATCCAGCGCAACGCCCCGCGCTGGCAGCGCCTCGAGAATTTCTGGACGCCCGACGATCCGTTGCGCAAGGCCCTCACCGAGTTCCAGGCCAGCGCCGACAAGCTGCGCCCGCAGGCCCTTGTCAGCGAGGCCGCGAACGAGACGCGCCTCGGCGTGCTCGCCGATTCGCCCCCCGACGCCGTGCGCCGCCAGTTGCTGCGCGGCACGGTCGCCGACAGCGTGAGCGAGGCCTGGGGCAAGGTCGACGCCCTCGCCCGTGAGCTCGAGCAATGGAAGCGCTGGGAGGAGCTGCGGAGCCTGCTCGCGCTGCTTGAGCAACGCGGCTACACGCGCGCCGCCGCCGCCCTGCGCCCGCGCCTGCCCGCCGCGCCTGTGGCCCCTGTCGCACCTGCGGGGTCGGGTGGTCCTGGTGTTCCTGCCGTCCAGGGTGCGACGCGTGGTCCCGCTGCCCCCGTTCCGAACGGAGCGCCAGGTGCAAACAAGACGCCCTCGACTCCCTCCACTCCTGGCGCGGGTGTTCCCGCCGGTGCGACCGCCGCATCCGGATCTGCCTCTGCCGCGGCCGCGGCCACCCCGGCCGCGCCTCCGCCCGCCACCGATGTCGCGCGCCTGGTCAAGCTCTTCAACGACGTCTCCCTCGACGACGCCGGCATCCTCCTGCTCGCCACGCAATGGCGGCAGCTCTCCGCCGTGTCCGCCGAGCTCGAGGGCAGCGGCGACCGCGTGCAGAAGGCCATGCCGCGCCTGATCCTCGGCCGCCTCCAGGACCGCTCCTCCCTCGGCGAATTCGCCGACTCCCTCGCCGAGCCGCTCGCCGAGCTGCGCCGCCGCCGCGCGTTGTTCCTCGAGGCCTCCGTCGTGCGCGAGCGTTTCCTCAGGGAATCCCCGCTTCAGTCCGAGACCGGCGAGCCGGTCGAGGCCGACCTCGCGCGCTGGGAGCAGGAGCTCGTGCTCTTCTCGCGCGTGCCCGCCTCCGACGATCCGCGTCTCTCCGCCGAACTCGATGCCGGGGTCGCGCGCATGACACGCGTCGCCGGCGACCTCGAGCCCGAGGCCCCTCCCGCCGACGGTGAACTCCGCCCCCTGTCCCGCCCCGACTTTGACGGCGCCTTCATCCCGCTCGTCGAGCGGCTGAAGGGCCTGCGCGCTCGTGAGATCATCCGACGCGACCTTCCCGCCGTGTCGGACGAGGCCGCCACGATCACCACCTCTCTTCGCCAACTCGAGCAGCGCCTCGAGGCCACGCTCGTGTTGCTCAGGCCCGGCGTGTGGCTCAGGCGCATGGCCGAGCCCGTGGGCAAGTCCGGCGCCGTGCGCCAGCGCTGGGTCGACTGGCAGCAGAGCGAGTTGCGCGGCGTCACCGAGGCCGCCCTCGAGAGGGACCGTCCGCGTTTCCGCCAGCTGCGCCAGCGCGAGCAGCTCCTGCGCGAGGTGCTCGTCGGCATCGAGGGACCCGAGGCCTTCGGCGCACTCGCCGAGCCGGCCCTCGGCTCCGTGTCGGACGACGTGGCCGCCGCGTTGCGCGCCCTCGCCGCGAAGCGCAGCGACACTGTCATGCACACCGCCCTGGCCACGCTCGAGTGGAACGGCGTCCAGCCCGCCCAGCCCTGGTCCGCGGGCCTGCCCCGGCTGCGCCCCGTCCTCGACGCCCACGCCAGGTGGCTCGCCGAGCTCCCCGGCTTTGGCAACGAGCTCGACCGCCTCGGCGCGCTGCTCTCCTCCGGCTTCGGCTGGGACGACGGCGTGGGCGACCTGATGGTCCTGCTGTCGCGTAGGGAAGGTTTGGATACACTCACCGGCCCGGTCGTGCAGGTGCTCGCCGAGGCCCGCCAGCTCTCCGTACTTGGCGCCAGCGAGGACCGTGCCGCGCTCGTCGCCGCCGCGAAGGGTGGGGGACTCTCCCGCAAGCTGACCGTGTGGCGCCGCTTCGGCGCGCTCAAGGGCTGGCCCTCGGGCGCCGAGGAACTCGACCTCGACGGCGGGCTGGTCAGCTCCCTGCGCGAGCTCATCACCCGCGACGTGGCCGATGAGGCGCGCCGCGATTCCCTCCTGGCCGAGATCACCCGCGAGGTGCGTGTGCGCTGGAACCGCGCCGCCCGCAACGCCTCCTCCTCCGAGGCCGGCATGGGCGCCGTCTTCGAGCGCATGGACCGGAACGGCATCGGCACCGCCGATCTCGAGGGACCCGTCTCCTACAATTTCACCCTCTGGCAGCTCAAGCGCGCCCTCCCAGGCGAGACCGACCTGAACCGCCTGCGCGTCCAGCGCGACGCCTTCCTGAAGGCCGTGCGCGCCACGCCCGTCGCCACCCAGCCCGAGGTCGGCGCCTTTCTCGGACGGCTCGCCGAGGTCGAGCTCGTCGACGATCCCAAGCGCAAGCCCACCGCCTCACCCGCACGCCTGCGCGACTGGCGCGAGGAGTCCACCGACAGCGGCCTGACCATCACCGCCAGCTGGACCGGCCCCAACGGCAAGCGCGCCACGCTCCAGTACCAGCTCGTCCAGCCCTCCGACGACACGCTTCCCTTCTACCTGGCCCAGCGCGGCGTCTCCGTCGGCGAGTTCCTTGACCTGATGGCCGGCCGCCCCGACGACGCCAAGGCCGTCATGCAG
Organism: Opitutaceae bacterium; assembly: GCA_023265535.1. Lineage (GTDB taxonomy): Bacteria > Verrucomicrobiota > Verrucomicrobiia > Opitutales > Opitutaceae > MWDT01. The sequence goes on along the minus strand of JAHFTI010000062.1, from coordinate 6,900 downwards.
GCCATGCCCCCCTGGGCGCTCAGCGGCGAATCGATGTCGAAGCCCTGGAACAAGCCGATGGCCTGGCGCCCGCGCGCCGACTACCGCGGCCTCGAGCTCAACCCCACCTGGATCTTCCTGCCCGACGCCCAGGTGAAGGGCCTGCTCGAGAACACCGAGCTGCGCGACACCGTCCCCGCCCTGGCCCGTGCCGCCACCGAGGTCCCCTCCGCCCGCAGCCCCCTCCAGCAGGTGCCCCCCGACGCCGCCCGCCTCTTTGTTGAACAGCTGCTGGGCGCCCGCCTGCCCACGCCCAAGGAGTGGCGCACCCTCGTGAAGCTTTTCAAGCCCGCCCCCTCCTCCGCCCTCCTGCGCGGACGCGGCTTCCAGGAACTCTGGCGTTTCCTCGAGACCCGCAACGAGGGCGGCCAGAACGTGCTCTGGCGCCCCAGCGAGGGCGCCTACCTGCCCATGGTCACCGCCGGCGGCCAGCGCAAGCGCCTGGTCGACGACGGCCAGGTCGCCCCCGACGCCAAGGACGGCCCGCTCTGGCTCGCCCCCGTCGACGAAGGCCCCGCCACCGCCGGCTTTGTCCACCTCCTGGGCAATGTCGCCATCTATCTCTATGACGACGCCACTAAGCAGTATTATGTCGCCGGCGGCTCCCTTTTGTCCCCGCCCGGCATCGATCCTGCAGAGCCCCAGAAAGTCGAGACCGCGGGCCTCATCGGGGCGCGCCGCGTGACCGAGGGTTTCAGCGACGTGGGCCTGCGTCCCGCCTTTGACGCGCCCCCCGGTATGCGGGAGCGCTTCAAGCTCTTATTGCTTGTGAAGGAACAGAAATATCTAGCATTATAACATCGCATGCAGACGACCCCAGCAAACACCGTGGCACAGTCTGAAGCAGCCTCCTGGGCCTCCTCCTTGGGCAACCGTCTCAAGTACCTGCAATCCAATCTGGCAGAGGAGACTCCGGAGAATCGCCAGGCCTATATCGAGGAGGAATTGCGCCGCGCCCTCCAGGCCCTTCCGGCCAGCAAGCGCGGGCCCTACCTCGACGCCCTCGCCGAGCGTTTCCCCACTTGGGAACTCGCCACCGTTTCCGTCAACGCCCCCTCCGCCGTCGCCCAGCAGACGCCCGACGAGGTCGTGAAATCCTTCCTTCAGCTCCTGCCCCAGCTTTCCGCCGAACAGCGCGAGGCCCTCAAGCTCCAGCTCGCAGCCCAGGGCATGATCGTCTCCACCAGCTCCCCGCTCGAGGGCGAGGCCCTCACCGACGTGCAGGCCAAGCTCAAGCTCGATCCCAAGGAGGAGATCGACGCCCAGCGCCTCGGCAAGCTCTTCGCCCTCTTCGCCGACGTCACCCTCACGCTCGACCAGCTCACCTGGAACGTCTGGCGCAGCGCCGCCCCGAAGTCCGCCATCCGCCGCGACACCTCGCAGGGCGACCTGCGCAGCCTCACGCGCCGCTCCCTCACGGGTGACGCCGAGGCCTCTGCCGCCCAGGTGCAAAAGCAGCTCGAGGCCACGCGCCAGCTCATCGCCGGCCTGCTCGCCGGCCTCGGGCCCGCAGGCAAGAATTTCGCCCGTCGCTACCAGCAACGCTACTCTCCCGACGCCATCCGCGAGGCTGTGCGCACCGAGGGCGGCGGCGGTGGCCTCTTCGCCAACGCCGAGGCCCGCTGTTGGAAGAAATACACCGAGCTCGCCACGGAGATCTCCCCCGCATCGATCGAAAACGATGTGCAGGAAGCCGTCGTCAAGTACGCCGAGGACCTCATCCGCGGCACGAACCGCTAAACTCCCCCCGCTCAGCGTCGTCCGCCACGCCAGCCCCGTTCCCCCATGAGCTCACACGTCCATTGGCACGAAGGTCTCTTCCTGCTCCCCCATCACCTTCAGCGGCTCCAACGTTCCGTGTACGAGGAGTCGACCTCCAACCGCCGCCTGCTGCGCTCGTATCCCTTCGGCGTCGTCGAGATGCAGCTGTCCCCCGACGAGCTCGCCAACTTCCGCCTGCGCTTCGAGCGCCTCACCGTCATCCTCCCGAGCGGCCTCGTCATCGATTTCCCGAACAACGCCGACCTGCCCGCCTTCGACCTGAAGCCGGTCTTCTCCACGGGCGGCTCCAGCTTCGAGCTCTTCCTCGGCGTCCCCCTCTGGCAATCCAAGCGCGCCAACGCCTTCCCCATCGGCGAACCCGCCGACGCCCGCGCCAAGCTCCTCTTCAAGCCCGTCGAGGTCACCGTCGCCGACGAGAACACCGGCGAGAATGCCAAGTCCGTCCTCCTGCGCCGCATCAACGCGCGCATCATCGGCCCGGGCGACGACCGCAACGACCTTGAGCTCATTCCGCTGCTGCGCCTCGTGCGCGCCACCGGCGAGTTCCTCGGCCAGCCCAAGCTCGACCCCGAGTACGTGCCGCCCAGCGTCTTCCTCTCAGGCTCGCCCGTGCTCTACCGCCTCGTGCGCGACCTCGTCTCGCAGGTCCAGTCGAGCCGCCAGGAACTCGTCGTGCAATCCACGCGCGGCGGCTACAGCATCGACACCCTGCGCGGCGCGCAATTCGAGCAGCTCATGCGCCTGCGCTCGCTGAACCGTTTCGCCGCCCGCCTCGGCGCCCTGCTCAACGCCCCCGGCGTCGCCCCCTTCGACTGGTACCTCGAGCTGCGCGACCTCCACGCCGAACTCTCCGCGCTCCACCCCGACCGCGACGACTTTGACCTGCAGGACTACGATCACGAGCGCCTCTACGTCGTCTTCGAGCAGCTCGACGAGAAGATCCGCGGCCTGCTGCGCGGCGTCGTCTCCGCCAGCTTCATCAAGGTCGACTTCGCCCGCGAGCCCGGCCTCTTCGGCGCCGCCTTCACCGACGAGCACTTCACCAAGCCCGTCGAATACTTCCTCGGCGTGAAGTCCAAGCTCGATCCGCGCGAGGTCACCCGCCTCGTCGAGGACGCCGACCAGTTCAAGTTCATGCCGCGCAGCATGGCCACGCGCGCCGTGCGCGGCGTCATCCTCAAGGAGGAGCGCATCCCGCCCCTCCAGCTGCCCGCCCAGGCCGGCCTCACCTACTTCCGCGTCAACCGCACCGAGAGCACGCGCGTCTGGGCGCAGCTCCAGCTTGAGAAGGCCGGCGTCCTGCGCTGGCCGGATGCCGATTCGAGTGACCTTGAGATCACTCTTTACATGACCCTGCCCTGAGCGAGCGCCAGGCCCGCCCCCTCCGCCGGGCCTTCGTTCGCCCCCGTTCGCCTTTTTGGTTGGTCCCCTCTAATTTATTTCCGCCATGCCTGTCCGCCTCCTCGACCACTGTGAGCCGCTGTTCCAAGCAGTCTGCCGCCTCAACCGAATGGGACGCAAGGGGTCCTCGACCGACTACTCGGTCGCGCGCGCCGAAATCAGCGACCTCTTCGAGAAACTCGCCTCCAGCTCACGCTCCGACATCGGCCTTTCCGAGCAGTACCGCAAGGTCGAGCTCCCGCTGATCTTCTTTGTCGACTCGATGATCGTGGAGAGCGCGCTGCCCTACGCCCAGCAATGGGATCGCGACCGCCTCGCCAAGGCCCGCAAGGAGCTCGCCGGCGACGAGAAGTTCTTCGACCTGCTCGAGGAGACCATGCAGGAGGACTCCGACGCCGCCGCCGAGCGCCTCGCCGTCTTCTACACCTGCATCGGCCTCGGCTTCACCGGATGGTACGCCGGCCAGCCCGAGTACCTGCGCAAGAAGATGCTCGAGATCGCCCCGCGCGTGAAGCAGTTCGTCGACGCCGACGAGTCCGGCCTCATCACGCCCGAGTCCTACAAGCACACCAACACGAGCAACCTCCCCATGCCGATGGCCGCCAGCCTCGTGCCCCTGCTGATCATCCTCACCGGCACCCTCGTCATGGTCCTCGTCGTGAACATCTTCATGTTCCGCAGCACCTCCGAGGAGTTGAGCCAGACGCTCGACACCATCGCAGCCCACGACCTCTCCAAGACCGCCCCCAAACCCTGACCCCGCCATGCTCGACCAATTTCAGCAGCTGCCCACCGGCATGAAGGCGGTCATGGCCTCCCTCGGGGCCATCTGCCTGCTCGCCATCGCCGCAGTCATCGATTCCCGCGCCTTCATCATCGTCGGAATCTGCATCCTCGTCATCATCCTCGCGATCGTCCTGTGGGTGCTCTTCCTGCGCTGGCGCGCTCGCCGCCAGGCCCGCGCCCTCAGCGGCCAGCTCTCGGCGAACTCCTCCGCCACGCCCAATTCCATCAGCGACCCGGCGCGCCGCGCCAAGCTCGACGACCTGCGCCAGAACTTCAGCCGCGGCCTCGAGAAGTTCAACGCCGCCGGCAAGGACTTGTATTCACTTCCCTGGTACGTCGTCTGCGGCGAGCCCGGCTCCGGCAAAACTGAGGCCGTCCGCCATTGCAATGTCGGCTTCCCTCCCGGCCTCCAGGACGAGATGCAGGGCGCGGGCGGCACCATCAACATGCACTGGTGGTTCACCAACCACGCCGTGCTCATCGACACCGCCGGCAAGCTCCTCTTCCAGGAGGCACCCGCGGGCAGCACCACCGAGTGGTCCGAGTTCCTCAAGCTGCTCAAGAAGGCCCGCCCCAACTGCCCCATCAACGGCCTGCTCCTCGTCATTCCCTCCGAGAGCCTCATTCGCGACTCCTTCGAGGACATCACCCGCAAGGCCGGCAAGATCGCCCAGCAGCTCGAGACCATCCAGCGCACGCTCGACGTGCGTTTCCCTGTCTTTGTTCTCATCAGCAAGTGCGATCTTATCAATGGCTTCCGTGAGTTCTTCACCGGCGTGAAGGACCCGCAGCTGCAGCACCAGATGACCGGCTGGTCCAACCCCGAGTCCCTCGACACCCCCTTCACCCCCGACGCCGTCGACCAGCATCTCTCCGAGGTCGTCCAGCGCATCAGTCGCCGCCGCCTCGGCCTGCGCCGCGACGCGGTCGCCGCCGACGCCGGCGCCCGCCGCATCGACGAGGTCGACGCCCTCTTCGCCCTGCCCGCCAGCATCGGCGCGCTCGGCCCGCGCCTGCGCAAGTACCTTGAGACGATCTTCGTCGCCGGCGAGTGGTCCTCGAAGCCCCTCTTCCTGCGCGGCATCTACTTCACCTCCGCCCTCACTGAGGGTGCCGCGCTCGACGCCGAGCTCGCCACCGCCCTCGGCATGCCCGTCGACAAGCTCCCCGAGGGCAAGGCCTGGGAGCGCGAGCGTTCCTTCTTCCTGCGCGACCTCTTCCTCCAGAAAATCTTCAAGGAAAAGGGCCTCGTCACGCGCGCCAGCAGCACCAGCAAGCTCCTGCGCCGCCGCCAGCAGATCCTCGGTGGCGTCGTGATCGTCGGCCTGCTCATCCTCCTCGGCGTGAGCATCGTCGGCCGCTCCGCGCTCAAGTCCAGCGTGGGTGGCGAACTGGGCTATTGGGGCCCCGCCGTGCGCGCCGAAAACTGGTCGGGCGGCCACTGGCGCCCCATCGTCAACGGAAACCTCGAATACGCGGGCAATGACATTGTCCAGCTCGAGGACGGCCGCGAATTCTCCATCCTCGAGTTCCACGAGAAACTCCAGCAGCTCGTCAGCACCGACCTGCACATCCCCTGGGTGTACAAGCCCGTCGCCGCCTTCGCCGCCCAGGCCAACTCCGGCCGCCGCCACGCCCAGCGCGTGCTTTTCGAGGCCAGCGTCATCGCCCCGCTCGTCGAGGCCAACCGCGAGCGTCTCATCAATGTCAATGACTGGACCGCCGCCGATGCCGAGCGCCTCGCCGCGCTCATCCAGCTCGAGGGCTCGATCCACCTGAAGGACCTCTCCGGCTACAACTCCGAGTTCACGCCCGAGGACTTCTTCAACCCGCTCATGGCGCCCTCGCTCTCCCGCCTGCCCAATGGCCAGGAGCTGAACAACCGCCTGATGAAGATCTACGACTGGACCTATTTCCGCGGCGGCGACGGCCGCGGCGAATGGCCCGGCGCCTGGCTCACGCGCGGTAAGACCCTGCGCGACAACCAGCCTCTCTTCCGCGGCTGGGAAGGCCTCGACCGCGCCATCCGCGTGGCCCAGGGCGCCCAGCGCGACGCCATCCAGACCATCCAGTCCGGCCGTCTCGCCGTCATCCGCTTCAAGGACTCCGAGAAGGCCTTCTTCAAGGCCGTCTCCCAGCCCCGCACCAACGGCTCCGCCTGGACCGCCAACGTGGCCGCCGCCTGGAAGGACCTTTCGGAAAACCGCGCAGCGCTCGACCGGCTCGTCGTCGAGATGAAGGCCAAGACCGGCGCCACCGGCGAGGCCACCCTCGATGGCGGTTACCGCGCCACCCTCGGTCGCGTGCGTGCCGAAGCCGGCCGCGCCTCCTCGCGCCTGCGCGCCGTGCTCGCCAAGCAGAAGGCCGCCGCCGAGGTCGCCGCCAAGGCCACCGGCGGTGCCGCCGCCGAGTTCACCCTCTACCGCGACCTCGAGCGCCGCCTCACCGCCCTTGATGCGCAGATCACGGCCCAGCTCGAGCAGCTCCTGCCTGCCTCCGAGCAGGCCCAGCTCGCCTCCCTCGACTCCGAGACCCTCAGTCCGCTGGCCGCCGGTGGCGCCGCCGCCTACGCCGCCCGCTGCGAGGTTTACACCCAGGCCATGCTCGCCCTGGCGCCGCCCGTGGGCGAGGGGGAGTTGCTCTTCGGCAAGCTCGCCGAACGACTCAGCCTGCAGTCCCGCTCCCTCGTCTCCGCCCGCGAGCTCACGCCCAAGTACGAGGGCCCCGTGCGGCCCGAGTTTGGCGCCGCCCTGCGCGTGCTCCTCGATGTCTCCGGCGCCCTCGGTGTGCAGTACACCGTCGAGACCTATTGCCACCAGGTCGACCAGGCCTTCCCCGACACCCTCGGCTTCCCGCTGGGCTCCGGCCCCGTCCTGACGGTCGAGCAGCTCA
>JAHFTI010000510.1 GCA_023265535.1 Opitutaceae bacterium | reverse complement strand
CTCATGGAGGAAGGTCATGGCCAACTCACCGTCATAGCCACGGTCAAGGAATCTCCCGTCGTCCTGCAAACCTGGCCCATGGCAGACAGCTCACGGCAAGTCGAAACGTTGGGAGACCTCTTTGTGGAGCGCCCCCTGTATCGCCCGGGAGAAACCGTCCACTGGCGTTTTTTTGTGCGTGAACGAAGCGGCGACTCCTGGCGTGTGCCGACCAGGTCCCACCGCATGATCGTCATCCGGAAGGATGAGGAGGCGGTGCTGCTGGACCTGCAGGGGCAAAGGACCGACGAGGCAGGTGCACTCTCGGGGACCTACACGATTCCCACCACCCTCAAGCCCGGGGAACTTCTCGTGGCACTGCTGCCTGACGACAACACTCCCCTCAATCTGGACACCCTGGAGCCGCGCGGCGTGCTGCACAGCCCGCTCTGCACGGTCGACAACTTCATCCCGCCCCCGATCAGTGCCGGCCTTGAAATCGTCGGAGGAGCCGCCTCCCTGAAGGCAGGGGCCCGCGTGGTGCTGCGTGCCAGGGCCAGTTACCTCTCGGGTGGCCCCGTGGCCGGGGCAAAGGCAAGACTCAAGCTGAGCTGCCTTCCGACCCAGAATCTCCGCTCAACCAGGCCACTTCCGGGTCGCGCTGACTGGGCCCTCAACCTCAGCCGGGAAGCCCCGCAGGAGGCCATCACCGACACGCTCGGCCAGGCTGACTTCACCCTCGTGATCCCGCCTGCCCTCGACGGCCTCCACAGGCTGCAGGCCGATCTCACGCTCAGTCCCGACGGCGTCCCCCCACTGCAGCAACAGGCGGTTTGGTCGCTGAGCCCCGCAGGAGTGGAATGCGAGACCCTCAACGCGGACGAACGCCTTTGCCCGCCGGGCGCAACCCTCAGCTTCCGGGGCAGGCTCCTCGACGGTGCGGGGGCGCCTGCACCGGGCATCGAGGTCGTGGCGACCCTGTGCGGAAAACGCTGGCTTGAGGCCTGGCTATCCCCTGAGGGAAAGCTTCACGACACACGCCCGAAGGACTTTCCCCTGCCCGAGCCTGACGAGGACGGCAGCAGACGCTGGAAGGGTTGGACCCTGCTGAGGGCGGGCAACTTCGAGACACAGGTATCCGAGCATCAACTACAGTCGGACGCCGAGGGCAGGCTCAAGATCGACCTCACGCTGCCAGCCGAGGGCATCTACACCCTGCGCCTCAACAGCGACGGGGAACGCATCCTGCCCAAGTCAGACCCGGGCGTGAATTTCCGCCCCTTCAGGGGTGACGATCTCGAGGGCGCCGTGGCTGAATTCTTCGCCGCCTCCCCAGGCACTCCCTCACTCTCCGTGGAGCCCGGAAAGGCCCGCCTGGCCATCGCCCCCGCCGACCCACTCCACCCCGGCGTGCGCCAGGTGCTTGCGGTCACCCCCGACCCCGAGCAAAGCGCCTTCCTTGCCTGCCTTGGGGCACACAAGTCGACACTCCTTCGCCTGCCCAGGAATCACGCGCTGCACGTCGTCTCACTTCCCCTGAGCGAGTCCACGGAGTCGCTCCATAGTGTTGCACTCCATGGCGAGGGGTACTCGCAGGGCATTTACCTCCCCGCCCGCCCCTCAAGCCAGGCCCTCCACCTGAGCCTGCAGGCTCCCCCAGGGCCTGTCCTGCCAGGCCGGGAAGTTTCCCTTTCCGCACATGCGGATACAGCCAAGGACAAGGGAATTCCTGTGCTTTTCGCCCTCTCGGTGACGGACGACGCACTCACCACGCTGCGTTCCTCCCCGCAGGAGGCCACGCCCGCCTTCGAAAGTCCCCCGTCTCCCGCTCACATGCAATGCAGCGGCTCCCAGGACCTGCAGGGTGGCTCGCTGAGCCGCGAGGACTACCTCTCGGATCATCGCGTCAGCCACGTGGATGACGACGAGTTTATCGTGCTCTCGCCCTTCGAGGTCACGACGGGCTCCGACATCGGCTATGCCGCCAACGTCACCCTCGCCGGCAGCCGACTCCGCACCGAGCTCAAGGACATCGGATCCGCCATCACGGTCGTCACCCCCCAATTTCTCCAGGACAGCTCTGCCAGCAGCAACCCGGCACTTTTGCAGTACGCCTCAGGCGGCGAGCAGGGAGGGATCCCCAAGCCCGTCGTCCGCCGCCACTTCTCCTCAAGCGCCTTCTGGGCGCCTCTCCTGCGGACCGATACCTCCGGCAAGGCGACCATGAACTTCAAGCTGCCCGACAACTTGACTCGCTGGAAAGCCCGCGCCTACGCGGTCAACCCGGCGACCCAGCGCTTCGCCGCCGCGTCGGTCACCTTCGAGGCCTCGCTTCCCCTCCAGGCCCGCCTGCAGAAACCCCGCTTCCTGGTGGCAGGCGACTCCCTCCAACTCGGCACGGCGCTTGTCAATCGTGAGGCAGCGCCAGCAAACGCCACGGTGTCGCTGGAACTCCAGGGACCGATTCGCCTTCTCGACACAGCCGCCCAACGCAGCGTCCAGCTCCCGCCCCTGGGCGAGCAGCGCCTTGCGTGGAAAGTCCAGGCCGTGTCCACCGGCCCCGCCCTGCTCAAGGTCGATGCGCGCACCGCAACCCAGGTAGACTCCTCAGAGGAACCGCTCCCGGTTTTGGAGGATGGGAGCCTGTTGCCCTTGGCCGCCAGTTCGGTGCTCCCTTCTGGCACGGCCCGGACAACCCTCACGATCGGACTGCCCGAGCCCCTCGATCCCGCCCGCACACAGCTGCACTTCGAGCTGAGCCCCTCGCTCTCAGGAACCCTGGTGGAAGCACTCCCCTACCTGCTCGACTATCCCTACGGTTGCGTCGAGCAAACCATGAGCCGCTTTCTCCCCGCAGCCGTGGTGGCCCGCGTCCTCTCCGAGCAGGGCCTCGACGCCGGCAAGGTCGAAAAGGCGATCCTCGCACGCAGCCGCATTAAACGTTCCCAAGCCGCTGGCATGGACTCGCTCGGCAAGCTTCTGGAGCTTGGCCTCAAGCGCCTTCGCGAGGCCCAGCGCGAGGATGGAAGCTTCGGCTGGTGGCCCGGTTCACCCAACGCCGACCCCTGGATGAGCAGCTACGTTAAGTGGGGCTTGGTCACAGCGCGCTTCAACCAGGTGGAGTTGCCCGAGTCCCTGGAGGAACAGATTGAAGCCATGGAGGACTCCCTCGACCGAGCCCTGCTCGACCTCCTCACCCGGTCGGCCATTCGCATTCCCAACACCAGGGCCTGGACCCTCGCCGCACTCACCAGCGACGACAGGCTAAGCCCCGAACAACGCGCACTCCTGCAGGCTCCCTACGAGCAGCTCTACCAGGGACGTGCCGCCCTCAATGCCCGCGGCCGGGCCTGCCTCGCGCTTGCTGCAGCCAAGCTTGGCACGGAGGAACAGCGCGCCACCCTTTTGCGCAATCTCCTCAACGGCTGTGTGCGTTCGAGCCATCCCGGCCTCGGCGAACTCGCACAATGGGGCCTTGGGGCAGGCTACTGGAACTGTGACGATAGTTCCGTCGAGGCGACCG
>JAHFTI010000509.1 GCA_023265535.1 Opitutaceae bacterium | reverse complement strand
CTTCGAGCAGACGACCACTCAGGACGGCAGCCTGGGGCCCAGACAGGTCAAGAGGCTGTGCCGCGGCCATGCCTATTTCCTGCCGGACCAATTCAAGGTCACCGCCTCCCTCGACCCCGAGACCCGCAGGCGCGGCATCTACAGTGCCGTGGTCTACAACAGCCGTCTGACGCTCACGGGCCGTTTCGCCGCACCCGACCTCCGCCAGATCGGCGTGACGCCGAACGAGATCCTCTGGGCAGAATCGCGCGTGGTGCTCTGCCTCTCGGACGTGCAGGGCCTGCGCTCCGCCCCCGAATGGAGCTTCGCGGGGACCAAGGCCGCCTGGCAGCCCGGCACGCGCTGGAGCGAGCTCAAGCAGGGGCTGCATTCCGCCGTGCCCCAGCTGTCTCCAAGGAATGAATACAACGACTTCAGCATCACCGTCGAACTCAACGGCAGCGGCTCGCTCGCCTGCGTGCCCCTCGGCCGCCACAGCGCCGTGAACATCAGCTCGCCCTGGCCCGACCCCAGCTTCACCGGGGCCTACCTTCCGGAAAAACGCAGCGTCAGCGAGAAGGGCTTCGATGCCGAGTGGAACCTCTCCCACCTGGCGCGCAGCATCCCCCAGCATTGGTGCGACGTCGACGGCGACGAGGATCCCAAGGGGCATGAATTCAATGCCTGCACCGTCGGCGTGAGCCTGGCCCATGCGGTCGACTCCTATCGCACCATGGACCGCGCCCTCAAACATGGGCTGCTCTTCCTGGCGCTCGTCTTCACGGCCTTCTTCGTGTTCGAGATGAGCTCCGTCACCCCGCTCTCCCCGCTCCATTATGCCCTGGTGGGTGCCGCCCTGAGCCTGTTTTACCTGGCCCTGCTCGCACTCTCCGAATTCATCGGCTTCAACCATGCCTACCTGGCCTCGGCTGGCGCAGCCACCCTACTGATCACCCTTTACAGCAGCGCCATCCTGCGCAGCGGCAGGCGCGCCCTGCTCATCCTGGGCGAACTGGTGATGGTCTATGGCTATCTGTTCTTCGTGCTGCAGATGCAGGACTACGCACTGCTGGCAGGCACGCTGGCCCTCTTCGTCGCGCTTGCCGCCATCATGTGGGTGACACGTCGCGGCAAGTCGCCCGGCGAAACAGGAGCGGAGACCCCAAACAAGGCCTCCGCCCCGTGAACTGACCGAAGGTCCTCAGTTCCTGGCACGCCGACGACGCCAGAAGGCCAGTCCCGCCAAAAGCCCGGCCCCCATCACACCATAGGTGGAGGGTTCGGGCACCGGCGTGAGGTTCGTGCTGCGCTGGAAGGCGACCGTGTCCAAGCCTGAGACCTCCTCGACGCCATTGTGAAACTCGCCATTGATGAGGAACTGGTCGAGCGACGACAGCACGAGGGAGAAGTCGGAACCACTCACGACGGCGCCCCCGAGGTTTCCATAGCGGAAATTGCCCGCGGACAGCAGGAGGCTGTAGTCAGTCCAGGTGGAGGCCGGCTGCGAGCCGAGCGGCGCCACCAGGGAGAGCGAGGAACCGCGCAGGATCACGACGGAATCGTCCGCATAGTCGGGGAGCAGATTGGTCGTGAGGGAGAAATTCAGCGTCCCACCGGCAAAGGCACTGTAGTTGCCCAAGCCCGTGGGCGAGGCGAAAAACAAGCTGCCGCCCGACGGATCGGTGCCGCTGATGAAGCCGCCCGTGTTGCCACCTGCGGCGTTGAAGGTGGCGGCGGTGCTCCCCAACAGGGTCGCATAGTCGCCGCCGCCGGCATAGTCGTGGATGGTCCAGCCCTGGGCGTTGCTGGTGAAGTCCCAGCTCTGGGCATGGAGCGCGGAGGTCAGGGTGAGCGCGCCCGCAAGTGCGAGCAGCTTCAGTGTGGCAGTGCCTTTCATGTGTGGTGTGGGGAGCTGCGTATCCAAGTCCTGAATACTCTTCAGGTTCGGAGTCCGCTTATCACCGGCATTAGACCACCTTTCCAGGCTCGGCAGTATCAGGGAAACCATTGCATGCGCCTGTTTCCCATGGATTTGACACTGTTTTTACAGCCTGCCGGCCCTGGCCCCGCATTTTGTGGACACCAAAAAGGCCCCGTGTTGACGGGGCCCGAGTGCATCTGGTGCTGTGGACAGCGGCTCAGATGTGGATCGCCTCACCCATGGTGGCGGCGGCGGCCTCCATGAGGGCCTCGCCCAGGGTCGGGTGGGCGTGGATCGTGTGGTGCACGTCCTCGACACAGGCCTCGAGCTGCATGGCGAGGGTGTACTCACCGATGAGCTCGGTGGCCTCGGCACCGATGATGGAGGCGCCGTAGATTTCGCCCGTCTTGGCGTCGGTGACGATCTTGACGAAGCCCTCGCTGTCGGCGGAGGCGACAGCCTTGCCGGAGGCGGTGAAGGGGAACTTGCCCACCTTGATGTTGAGGCCCTTGTCCTTGGCGGCCTTCTCGGAGAGGCCGACACTGGAGACCTGCGGCTGGCAATAGGTGCATCCGGGGAAGATCTTCACGCGCTTGACCGGGCCATGGGCGAAGATGCTGTTGACCGCATTGATCGCCTCGAAGGTGGCCACGTGCGCGAGCCAGGGCGGCCCGATGATGTCGCCCGCGGCATAGATGCCCTTGACGCTGCTCTGGTAGTCGTCGCCGACCTTGATGTAGCCGCGATCGAGCTCCAGCTTCACGGCGGGGGCCAGCAGGCCGTCCATGTTCGGCACCACGCCGATTGCGGAAAGCAGAACCTCCGCCTCGACCTCGGTCTTCTTGTCGCCTGCGATGAGGTCGACCTTCACGCTGTCGGCGCCCACGCGGAAATTCTCGCACTTGGTGCCGGTGTGGACCGCGATGCCCTGCTTCTCGAAGGAACGCTGCAGGGTCTTGGAGACCTCCTCGTCCTCGATGGGAAGCACCTGGGGCAGCATCTCGACGAGGGTGACCTTCGAGCCGAGGCTGTTGAAGAAGTAGGCGAATTCCACGCCGATGGCGCCGGCGCCGACCACGATGATGGACTTGGGCTGCGTCTTGTTGGCGAGGGCCTCGCGGGAGGTCATCACGCGCACGCCGTCGTAGGTGAGGCCGGGGATCGGGCGCATGCGGCAGCCCGTGGCGATGAGAATGCTCTTTGCCTTGAGGAACTTGCCCTTGGACTCGCCCTCGGTGATGGACACCATGCCAGGCGCGCTCACCTGGGCCTTGCCGACGATGTAGTCGACCTTGTTCTTCTTGAAGAGGAACTCGATGCCCTTGGCCATCTGGTTGGAGACACCACGCGAGCGCTCCACAACCTTGGCGAAGTCGAAGGAGACGTCCTTCACGCTGATGCCGAACACCTCGGACTTCTTGATCTTCTGGTACAGTTCCGCGCTCTTGAGGAGGGCCTTGGTCGGGATGCAGCCCCAGTTGAGGCAGGTGCCGCCGGCGCGCTCCATCTCGATGCAGGCAACCTTCTTGTCGAGTTGCCCGGCGCGGATGGCGCCAGCATAACCGGCGGGGCCGCCGCCAATGACGATGAGGTCGTATTCTGT
>JAHFTI010000508.1 GCA_023265535.1 Opitutaceae bacterium | reverse complement strand
GGACCAGGGCCGCTTCTTTGTCTGTGAGCTGTACCAAAGGAGGTCCGAACTCCCCATGCGACTCGAGGAGGGCGCGCACCTGCGTGTCACGGGCATCTACCACATCAATCACGGCGAGGACGCCAACAGCTACACACTCAACCTGGAACTGCGGTCGCCTTCAGACCTGATGGTGGTGCACCAGCCGCCTTGGCTGACGCCGGAACGGGCAATCACGGTGGTGGCGCTGCTCTCGGCCGTCTCCCTGCTGGCGGCCGCCTGGATCATTCAGCTCAGGCGCGTCGTCGATCGCCAGACACAGACCATCCGCAGGCAGATGGAAAAGGAGGCCCAGCTCACCTCCGACCTCGAACGCGCCACGCGCCTCGAATCACTCGGCATGCTGGCGGGCGGCATCGCCCATGACTTCAACAACATGCTCACCATCATCGTGGGCAATCTCAGCCTCGCCCGCATGGAGGTCCAGGCCGAGGGCACCATGGCAAACTTCCTGCATGAGGCCGAGCGAGGCGCCATGCGGGCGCGCAACCTGACGCAGCAGCTGCTCACCTTCGCACGCGGCGGCAACCCCGTGCGGAAAGCCGAGGACCTCACCCGTCTGCTCAATGAGGAGATCGAGGACGCCACCAGCAACGGCCAGCTCCAGGTGACCTACAGCCTCGCGGACAAGCTCCCGGCAGTCCTTGTCGACCGCTCACAGATTTCCCAGGTGCTCCACAACCTGGTGGCCAACGCAATCCAAGCCTCCGCCACGCGCCTGCTCGTCTCGGCCCGGGCCGAGGAGATCCCGGCGGGACACGCCTCCGGTTTGAAGGGCGGCCGCCATCTTCGCATCAGCCTCCTCGACGACGGCCCCGGTATTCCCGCCGAAAATCTCGGCAAGCTCTTCGACCCCTATTTCACGACGCGCAAGGGACGCCGCGGGCTCGGACTTTCACTGGTCCGCTCCATCGTCATCAAGCACGAGGGCTACGTCACGGTCGCCTCGGAGCCCGGCTCAGGTGCCGAATTCATCCTCTGGCTGCCCGTCGCCCCCGAGACACAGGCCCCCGCCACGCTCCACCCCGGCACCACACAGGCGCCACCCCTGTCTCCCACGGGCGCCCCGGCCGGGGCCAGCATCCTGCTGATGGACGACGAGGCTCCCATCCGCCTCATGATCTCGGCCCTTCTGCGTCGCCTGGGGCACAAGGTGACCATGACCGCCGATGGCGGCGCCGCCGTGCGCGAATACAAGGCGGCCATGGAGGCCAATCGCGGCTTCGACCTGGTCATCGTCGATCTCTCCGTCCCCAATGGCATGGGTGGCATGGAGGCCATGGAACAGCTTCGCCAGCTGGACCCCAAGGTCCTCGCCATCGTTTCCAGCGGCTATTCCAACGACCCGATCATGGCCGACCACGCCAGCTTCGGTTTCGCAGCCATGGTGCCCAAGCCCTACCAGGTAGAGGACCTGACGAAAACCGTCCAGCAGCTGCTCCAGCAGCGTGCGGTTCCCAGGTCTTGAATTAGAACAACCCGGGCCTCGCCCCGGGCTGCCTTTTGCACAAGGGTCGGCGGGATCGCTTTCCAACCCATGATGCCGCCCCCCCTCCCCTCCCTGGCCAGGACTCTCAAGTGCCTGCTAGTCATCGCCTGCGTGGGCCTCGCCCTCCCCCTGCTCCAAGCCCAGCCCATCGGCGGCCCCTACGGCCCGCAACGCCTCGACTACCCCCTTCCCAAGGTGCAGGGCAAAATCCATTTCGTGGCCCCTGACGCACCCGCCGACGCCACAGGCCTAAGCCCCGCCGAGGCCTGCTCGCTGGAAAGCGCCATCGCGCGCGCCGTGGGAGGCGACGCGATCCTGCTGGCCGGCGGCACCTACCGCACCGGCAGTCTGCGCGTGAACCAGGGCGTGCTTCTCCAGCCCCTTGGCGACGCGGAGCCCGTGCTCAAGGGCACCCTTGTAGCCACGGACTGGATACAACAGAAGAACGGCCTCTGGCGCACGAGGTGGACCCGCCTGTTCCCCGCCAGGCCGGCCGACTGGTGGAGACGGGAGAGCGTCGGCGCCATCACCCCGCTGCATCGTTTCAACAACGACATGGTCTTCGTCGACGGCCGCCGCCTGCGCTCGGCCGGCTGGGAGGGCGAGCTCGACAACGACTCCTACCACATCGACTACGAAAAGGGCGATGTGTACCTGAAGGTCGACCCGAGGCAGCACCTCGTCGAGATCACAGCCCACGATTCCGCCCTCGTGCGCACCATCACGCCGGTCCACGGCAAGCTCTCCGACGGACGGGGCCTCCAGCTGCGCGGCCTCACCTTCACCCAGTACGCCTACCGCGCCCTCGAGATCGAGAGCCGTGAGCCCGAGGGCATCGAGGATCCCGCCAACTACGGCAACGAGGTCCCCGGCTCCGTCCTCGAGAACCTCACCATCACGCACTGCTCCCGCGTCGCCGCCTACCTGCGCGGCAGGGGCCTCGTCATCCGCAACTGCCTCGTCAGCGACACCTCCACCGAGGGGCTCTACCTGATCGGCTCCTGCGACAGTCTGCTCGAGAGAAACATCATCGCGCGCAACAACGTGCACGACCTGCGCGGCTACTACCCCTCGGCGGTCAAGATCTTCAACCAAAGCCACCGCGTGGTGTGCCGCGACAACCTCGTCATCGACAACCCCTACTCCAACGGCATCTGGTACGACGTCGGCAATTGCGACGGTGTCATGGTCAACAACTGGATCGAGAACTGCCAGAACGGCTTCTTCTTCGAGATCTCCAAGCGCGCGCTGGCCGTCGGCAATGTCTTCGTGAACTGCGACGCCGGCGTGAAATCCCTCAACGCCAGCGGGGTGGAGGTGTACCACAACACCTTCCTCAACGCCCCCGCCTCCTTCGAGCGCACCGAGCGCGGTTCCGTCGTCGACCATTTCGGCTGGCATCCCAGCACCGGCCCCGGCGTGGATGAGCGCGACGGTCACGCCTTCGCCGGCAACCTCGTGGTGGCCGATTCCGGCGCCAAGCCCGCCCTCCTCGAGCTCTGGCAGGCGAAGGTCCTGAATGCACGGCTTACCAAATCGCAGCTCAGGCAGCTCGACGGGAACGTCTATGTCGTGGTCGGCGGCTCCAAGGGGAACCTGGTCGACTTCGGCCCCGTGCCGGAGGACGCCAGGGCCACGCCCCTCGCCTCCCTCGAGGAACTCAGGAAGCGGGACGCCTCCTTCGAGCGCTCGGGCTCCTTCCTGCAGGTGAACCGCGGCAGTGTCTTCCGCTCGCTTGAACTGCGCGACTTCCACCCGCTGCGCTCACAGCTGCCCCCCGTCCCCGCCGACCTCCTGGCGGCCCCGCTCGCCGCGCGCATCAGGGAACTCCTCGGACGCAACGCGGGCGAGACGCTCCCCGCCGGCGCCTATCCCCTGGCCCCCTGATCGGAACGCGATCCGGCCTTTCCTTCCGGTTCAACACAATGAAGAGGGCTTCCCTGGGGGGGGAAGCCCTTTTCCCTTTTCAAAGGCAG
>JAHFTI010000061.1 GCA_023265535.1 Opitutaceae bacterium | reverse complement strand
GATCTGCACGAGCAGGTAGGTGTCGATCACGGTGCGGCCGGGCAGGTCGCAGCGCGGGAAATCCACCCAGCGCTCCGCCACCTTGAGGCGGCTGTTGCGGAAGACGGCTTTCCGCCCGAAACGTCCCCACTGGCAGGGCAGCTTGTGGCGCTTGCAACGCTGCCGCAGGAAATCGAGATCGAAGCGGAAGATATTGTGTCCCTCGATCACGTCGGGATCGAGCTCGAGCAACAGCGCCTGGAACTCCTCGAGCAGGCGACGCTCGCCCGCGTCGTCTTCGCTCTGCAGCAGCACAAAACGGTTCACCCCACCCTGCCGGAGGCCCACCGACAGCACGCGGTAGCCGGCGCGCGAGGCGTCGCTGAAGCCGCCGTCGCTTGACGAGGTCTCGATGTCGAGCTGGCATCGGCGCAGCTTTCCGAAGGGAAGATCGGCAAAGAGACGCGCCCGGTGCTGAAGCAGGAACTGGCTTTCGCGCGGGCGGATCTCCTCGAAGGCGTCCTTGCCCACCGCCTCCTCGAGCGCATCGAGCGCCTCGGGCGTGTCCGCATGGGCAAGCTGGTTGAAGGGCGCGGAGCCGCCAAGGCTTTCAATGCGAATGGAGGCGTGCGGGATCTCCGCGGGAAGGGAACGGAGCCAGGCAAAAGGCCTGTACACCTGCGTCAGCTCGCGGCGTGTGTCGTCCCCGCCCACCACCGAAAGGTGGACCAGCCCCTCGCCATTGTCCCAGAGGCCGCAGATGCCCCCGAGAAATTCAGGATCCAGGGAGGGGATGGGCTCGCTCATGTGGGGAAAGGAAAAAAAGGGGGAAACCAGGATCGGGGGCGGAGGACACGCAGGAACTCGACCTGCAGGTTTGCGCGCGGCCGCCAGGGGATAAAGACAATTTGGCCAAGTCAGGCAAAGGGGGGCCACAACGAGGAAAGGCAAGGCCCGGAAGGCAGAGGGGCGGGGCTGGGGCTGGAGAGGACGATGGAGATGAGGCTGGGGATTGGGATTGGGATTGGGATTGGGATTGGGATTAGGATTGGGATGAGAAGAGCAGAGAGTCGCGTGAAGGGGCCCGATCAAAGGAAAGATCCCATCACCCTGAATCCCAGTGAACTACAGAAACTTGTAATGGCCAAACGACTAGCCTATTTACTTATGCCTCCATAAATGCCATAGCTTTCTCACAGTCGGCACGTTCCAGTTTCACCCCACGAGCCCTGACTTTGCTTTCAGGGATCTCGCCCCACCCCAATCCCGCCCCGCAATGAAAGCCCTTCACGTCCTCGTCCCTGCGCTGCTCCTGATGGTTTCAGGCTGCGCCAGCACCGACACCCTTTCCACTCGCCTCGAGAAGAACAAGGACTACGTCAGCCAGCTGACACCCGAGCAGCAGGAACGTCTTCGCCACTTCACACCCAAGGTGGGTGACAGGAAGCAGGATGTGCTGATCGCCCTTGGCACGCCCACCTTCATCACCCGCAAGGGTGATGCCGAGGAATATGTGTACCCCACGGACACTGAGGTCAAGGTGGTCACCAGCCTCACCAACAACGAGACCCTACACGGCCGTCCTTCACGCAGGGAATCCGTCACCGCTGATCTCGTCCTGGTCATCAAGGACGAGTGTGTGGTGGCCATCAAGGGCAGGAGAGGCAAATCGGTTTCCAGGACCTACCTGGAGCGTGACTTCACTCCGGTGCAGGAGCCTCGCGAGCCCAAGTGGGAGCCCCAGACTCAGGCCCAGATGGGCACCCGTTGAGGCAGGGCCTCGGGCGCCTGCCCCGCATTGCACCCCTTGCGCCCCCTTTGGAAGGGCGCAGGAGGGATCGCCTCCCCGAAGCTTCCCCCCTCCCGGTCACCGCCCGGTCACTAGCCCAGCTTACATGCCGGGCTTGAAATAGACCATCGCGACGGAGAGCACGACAAAGCCGATGGTGAGCGCCACCCAGAGGGAGGTCTTCTCGCGGCGGCGGTAGGCCAGGCCGGTCATGGCCGAGAGGCCGAGCCAGCAGACGATCTTCACGATGACCCAGGGATAGAACGTGTTCTGGTAGGTCTTCGAAAGCAGGCCGAAACCGGCGATCAGGGCGATCAGGCTCGCCGTGCCCGTGAGGGCGAGGAGTCGCTTGCGCGTCTCGGCCGGCGCGGCGAAGGCATAGAAGGTGCCTCCCGTGAGCAGCAGGACGGAAACGACGTGAAGGAAGGAATAGAGCAGAGGAGACATGATGTAAAAAGAGCGACACTCCACCTGTGCCGTAACCCAAAGGCTCGAGACCTTTTTGAGTTAAGGTGGGCGCCAAAAGGACGGTTTTATGCTTTCCGATTTACGGCCTAGCAAGTCACCGCCGCACACGGCTCCCGGTATATTTCAAAGGCAAAGAGCAGTTATTGAAGGTACTCGAACACCGCAGAGTGTCGCGGCGCAACCTAGGCGCCCCCCCCCGTCCGTCAAGCACCCGCTTCGTTTATTCCTGAGATGGTTCCTGCGACGGCTCCTGGGTCGCGTCCCCCGACATGTGCTGAATCATCAGCTCCTGGAGCGAGGCCAGGAAAATGTAGCACAGGAAACTGCCCTGCTGCGGCACCGGAAGTTTCTCGGGATCAATGCGTCCCTCCTCCAGCAGCTCATCCGTGATTCCCCGCAGGGCCCCCATGCGGAGCTGCAGGCGCAGCGAGGCGGTGGCGCGCATGATCACGTCGGCGTGCTCCTCGTCGATGCGCAACATGCCGGTCGAGAAGAACTCGGAATCAAAAAGGTCGAGGAACTGCTTCAGCTCGAGGTTCTGGGCCTGAAGGAGATCCTCGGCCCAGATCTCACGCATGTCGCTGTCCAGGGATTCGATGATGACGGGCGAGGCAAGGCTGCCGCGCAGGCCCGAGCAGGCGTCCCGCATCACATCGAGCAGAGGGGCGACGACCGGGAGGCTGAGCTTGATGTCAATGCGCCTCATCGGACTCCAGGGTTACGGTGAGATGCCACTGTTGCAGGGAGTAGGCGTAGGCCTCGGCCTTCTCACGCCCGCCCTGCCACACCACGGAACGGCCGAGCTCGTGGACCTCAAGCATGTGGCGGCGCGCGGTGGTCTCGTCGAAGCCGAGGACCTTGCGGAACACCATGACCACATAGGACATGAGATTCACGGGATCGTTGAGGACGACCACCCGCCAAGCCGACGCCAAGGCCAGCTGCTCTTCGCTGCGTTCCTGGGGTGAGTTTTGGGATTCGTGATCGGGCACAGTTTCGGTGTGGGCGAATGCAAAGCAACTTGTGCGCCGGCGGCAAGAGCGGAAGTCGCCCTCCGTCGCTGCTGGCGCAGCTATGGAGGGTGCCGCTGCTGCGGCAGAGGGGGGGCCTGTGGCGCGGCTAAGCGAGAGATGCTCCAGTGTGAAAAAAAGGCGCCCCGGGTGAGGGGGCGCCTTGAAAGGGTCGCTGACGAGTGTCGGCAGAGCGGACTCAGGCCTTCGACTTGACGGCGTCGGCGATGATCGCCTCTGCCTCGGCGAGGGGGATCTTCTTCATTTCCTTCTGGTCGCGCCACTTCAGCTCGACCACGCCTTCCTTGAGGCCCTTGCCGCCCACGGTGATGCGAAGAGGGATGCCAATGAGGTCGGCGTCCTTGAACTTCACGCCGGGGCGTTCGGCACGGTCGTCGATGAGCACATCGGCACCGGCCTTCTCGGCGGCGGCGCCCAGGTTCTTCGCCACTTCGCTGGCGGCGGCGTCCTGCGGATCGAGCAGGCAGACCAGCACCTGGAAGGGGGCGACGCTCCAGGGCCAGATGATGCCGTCGGCATCGTGGCTCTGCTCGATGACGGCCTGCATGGTGCGGCTGATGCCGATGCCGTAGCAGCCCATGACCATCGGGTGCATCTGCTTCTTGTCGTCGGTGTACACGGCGCCGAACTTCTCGGAGTACTTGGTGCCGAGCTTGAAGACGTGGCCGACCTCGATGGCGCGGCGGATCTTGAGGGGCTGACCGCACTTCGGGCAGGGCTCGCCGGCGCGCACGCTGCGGAAGTCGCCGAAGCTCGTGATGGCGAGATCGCGCTTCACGTTCACATTGCGCAGGTGGAAGCCGTCCTCGTTCGCGCCGGTGGTGCCGTTGCCGATGAGGCGGATGGCGTGGTCGGCGAAGATGCCGCCCAGCTTGGAGGGATCCTTGATCGTGCCCTTGACGGCGCCGAGGCTGCCGGGCTTCGCACCGAGGACCTCGACGATCTCGTCGGCCGTGGCGGGGCGCCAGAGCTTGAAGCCGAGGCTGCCGAGCTTGGCCTCCTCGACGTCGTCGCAACCGCGCACGATCACGATGAAGGGCTTGTCGTCGCCCACGAAGACGAGGGTCTTGAACTGCCTGTCGGCGGGGACGGAATAGGGGGCGGCCTCGAGGGCGGCGATGGTGACCACGCCGGGGGTGGCGAACTTCTCGGTGTCGCCCACGGGGGCGGCGTCGGCGAGGTCGGCGGGGACGATGCCGCTGGTGGCCTTCTCGCGGTTGGCGGAGTAGCTGCTGTCCTCGCAATACACGACGTCGTCATCACCCACCTCGGCGGGGACCATGTACTCGTGGGAGAAGCTGCCGCCCATCACGCCGGTGTCGGCCTCGACGGAGATGGCCTTCACGCCGACGCGGGCGAAGAAGGCGTCATAGGCGCCCTTCATGGCCTGGTAGCTCTTGATGGCGCCGGCGTCATCGGCGTCGAAGGAGTAGGCGTCCTTCATGATGAACTCGCGGGCGCGCATCAGTCCGTAGCGCGGGCGGATCTCGTTGCGGAACTTGGTCGCGATCTGGTAGAAATTCTTGGGGAGGTCGCGGTAGCTGGTGATCTCGGTCTTCACGAGCGGGGTGATGATCTCCTCGTGGGTGGGCCCGAGCACGAACTCCGGGTCGCGGGGGGCGCGCTTACCGTCGCCGGCGTGATCGGCGCGGAACATGATCTCACGGGCGGCGGCCCAACGCGGGCCCTGCTGCCAGTTCTCCACCGGGTGGACGTGGGGCATCCAGAGCTCGATGGCGCCGGCCTTGTCCATCTCCTCGCGGCAGATCGCGGAGACCTTGTGGATCACGCGCAGGCCGAGGGGCATGTAGGTGTAGAGGCCGCCGCCGAGCTTGCGCACCAGGCCGGCGCGCATGAGCAGCTTGTGGGAGGCGATTTCCGCGTCGGCAGGACTTTCCTTGAGCGTGGGGATGAAAAATTGGGACCAGAGCTTCATGTGTTAAGGAGCAAAGGGGAAACAGGTGCGGGGCGGGGGGCAAGGAGGAAGAGAGGCGAAGAAGCGGGTGTGAGCGGGAAGAGGCGCCTCGAAAGGGGCAAAATCCGCGCTGGAGCGCCCAAGGTGCACGGAGGGCAATCCTGCTGGTGGGGCGCCGCGAGAAACAGCGGGCGTACGAAAGGTCCTTGGCGGGCGGGCGGCGCGCAGCTGCTGCCACGGCTCCGGGCCAGGGGCAGAATTCATGCTCGCCCCGGGGCCATTTACCCGAAAGCATGGCCCTTTACGGCTTCGCCACAGTGCCGGCGCTCACCCGCTTGGCAGTGCCGGCGTCTCGCTTCACAAAAAAACCTCTTGCATTGTCCCGAGCGGACCCTTTACCTCCCGACCCTTTAACACCATTTCATCATGTCACGCATTTGTGCAGTCACAGGCAAACGCCCGACCAGGGGCAACATCATTCACCGTAAGGGCCAAAGCAAGAAGAGCGGTGGTATCGGTACCCACGTCACCAGCATCACCAAGCGTGACTTCAAGCCCAACCTCCAGCGCATCAAGGTTCTGCTGCCCAGCGGCGCGACCAAGCGCCTGTGGGTGAGCGTCAAGGCCATCAAGGCCGGCCTCGTCCAGAAGGCTGTCTAAGCCCGTCCCTTTCCAAGCCCGCGACCCTCAACGGTCGCGGGCTTTTTGTTGCACGCCAAGCAGGCGGCCACCAAGTTTTTCCCATGCCCCAGCGCCGCCCCCTGCGCGTCTTTGCCTACTGCCCCTGGGCCGGAAAGGTTCAGGATGCCGCCGAATATATCGCCGGATTGCCCCAGCTCGACATCTCGAGCATGACCAGCAAGCCCGGGGATCCGCACTTGGCCAAGCTCGGCCGCCTCGACGCCGACTGGCATGGTGAAAGCGTACGCTGCTTCGCCGCCCTCTCCCACCCCGAGCTGGAGTTCCTCCCGGCGCGCGTGCTCGGGCGCCCCGGCTTCGCCGAACTGGTCGGCATGCAGCCCCCCGCCCACGAGGAATGGTGGCTCATCTTCTACGGCCAGCATCCCCAGGCCCTCGACAAGCTCGCCGGCCCCGCGATGGCCGCCCTGCGCCGCCGCGGTGTGCGCATCCTCTACTACGCCTTCGACGAGGCCACGCGCGTGATGCCCTGCTTCGGCGAGATCGCGCCCAGCCTCTCCGTGCTGGTGCATGACGATGCGCCCATCCACGCCCCCATGCGCACGCTGCTGCGCCCCGAGTGCCTGACCGTGCACCGCAGCTGGGTGGCCAACCTTCTTCCCTTCGCCGCCCCCTTCAACGAGGAACCGCTGGAGAGCATCGTCTTCCTCGGCTCGGAGATGGGCCTCACGGAAAACCGGCGGCGCCAGATCGCCTTCCTCAAGGAGCGCTTCAAGGACCGCTTCACCGCGCACCACGACCACTCCGTGCCCGTGCAGGGCCGCCTGCTGCTGAACCGCCACAAGGTCAGCCTCTGCCCGGAGGGCCGCAAGTTCGACACGCCTGCGATGGCGGCCACGCACACCGACCGCCCCTTCTGGTCGGGCTGCCTGGGCATGGTTCCCGTATCCGAAAACTCGCTACAGGACAGCCGCCTGGACGGGCTGGCCGCGGGCGGCTTCATCATGCGCTACGCCCACGGCGACCTGCGTTCGCTGGCCGAGGCCTGCGAGCGCGCGCTGGCCATGCCGCAGGAGGAACGCCGCCGCATCTACAATTACTACAACGAGCGCGAAACGGTGGGCATCGTCGTCGCCGACCTCATTGCCCAGGCGGGCTGAGCCCCGCCCCCCTGCCAGCCAGCCTCACTCCCGGGGCGGAAAGGGCAGGGGCTGCAGCTGAGCGCCGGCCGCCTGGCCCGCCAGGTCGACCAGCTCGCGGATGACCACGGTGGGGTCCTCCTCGTAACGAAGGGCGATGAAGGCTTCGCGGGCACGCCCGTACTCCGCCGGGTCTGCCATCCAGGCATCGATGATGCGGGCAAAGTCTGCGGCGGACTCGATCTTGCGCGAGGCGGCGCCATTGCGGAAGAACTTCCAGGTGAGGTTCTCCTGGGGCATGATGCCACCGAAGGCATTGAAGATGATCGGGCAGCGAAAATGCAGGGCCTTGGCGCAGGTGGTGGTGCCACCGCGCGTCACGATGACATCGCTCGCCTGCATGAGCAGGTGGACCTCCTCGGAATAACCCTGGAGATGGCAGCCGAACTCCGGGTGCTGGGTGCGCCAGTGGACGAGCTCATTGTAGGCCTGCTTGTTGCGGCCGCAGATGACGATGGCCTGGCAGCGGTCGGCGTGGCGGACGAGCTCGGGCAGGATGGCGAAGTGGTTGTGCGCGCCGTTACCTCCCGTGGCGAGAAAGACGGTGAAGAGGTCCGGGCGCAGGCCCAGCTGACGCACGCGGTACTCGCCGCGCTGGGCGGGAGCCAGGACCTCCAGGTGCGAACGCGGGCGCATCAGCGAACCGCGCACGAGGGCCCGTCCGGGGGCGATGCCCAGCTTCAGGGCGTAGTCGCGGGCGGTGGGCGTGCGCGAGACGTAAAGGTCCGCGCTCGGCTCGATCCAGTTGCGCGAATAGCCCCAGCCGCCGGAGAATTCACCGCAGTAGGTGGCGCAGCGCACCGCGCCGGTCCCGAGCACCTTGCGCGCCACCTGGAAATAGCCGCGGTTGAGGCAGTCGTGCACGCTGAAGACCAGGTGGGGACGGTATTCGCGCAGCACCTTCGCGTAGTAGGAGCTGCCAAAGGACACGCGCCGGGTGTTGATGATGCTCAGCCCCTCGACAAGGGTGTAGAAGCCCGTGTGCAGGAGCGGCGCCTTGCGCTGGATCCAATTGTAGAAGCCCACCCCGGCGCGGTTCACCACCGAGGACTTCTCGAGCATCTGCTCGATGCGCACATCCACGTCGTGCCGATAGAGCTGGAAGCACCACTCGGCGAAGGCCTCCGCACGCGCATCATGGCCGCCGCCGGTGCTTGAGGTGAGGACGAGGATTCTGACGCGCGACATGAGGGGGGCGCCCATGCTGCCGCAGGCCCGCACGGGTGCAAGCCGGAGCTTGCGCTCAGGGCTGATTGCCAAAATACGCGGCGCGCACCCAGCGCT
The DNA here is from genome assembly GCA_023265535.1 of Opitutaceae bacterium. GTDB lineage: Bacteria > Verrucomicrobiota > Verrucomicrobiia > Opitutales > Opitutaceae > MWDT01. Next base: position 4,455 of record JAHFTI010000061.1, on the reverse strand, counting down.
GCAGCCGGAAGGGAAACAGCGTCAGGAGGGGGGCGATGCGGCCCTGGAAAAAGCCGCCGGAGCGCACGGTCGCACTGCGGCCGCGGGCCAGGGCGCGCCTGAGGTCGGCGGCGGCGCGCGACACCCCGGGGGCGGCCTGCAGGTTGGCCTCGACGCTCGCCCAGACAGGGGACGAGCGCGGGGTGAGACGGATGCCGCGCTGCTCCATGCCGCGGTTGAAGTCGGTCCTGTGGTCGCCGGGGCGGAAGTCGATGATCGAGACCGGACTGCCCCGCGCCTCGTCCATGAGGGACTCGGCCAGGGCGGAAAGCGCGGCCTTGGACATGTTGTAGCCGGCCATGAAGGGCAGCGGGAACTCCGCCGCCAGGGAGGAGACGAACACCAGGGCGCAGGGCGTATCCAAACTGTTCATACGCGCGCGCGCCGCGTGGGCCAGGGCCGCCGTCTCGACCAGCAGCGCTCCCAGCTGGGTGCGCCAGGCCGCGAAGGGCAGCTCCTCGAAGGGGGCAAAGAGACCGTAGCCCGCGTTCAGCACGACGAGGTCGAAGGCCCCGCCCGCCTCCTGTTCCGCGGCGGCGAAGGCCGCGGCGGCGGAGCCCTCCACGGCGAGATCGAGCCGCACGGGATGAAAGCGCGGCACGCCCGCGAAGCACTGGAGCCGGAGCGGATCGCGCGAGCTGCCCCACACCTCTACGCCCTCGGCAAGGAGCATCTCCGCAAAGGCGCGTCCCAGGCCGGAGCTGGCACCAGTCACAAAGGCCCGGCGGTGGCGGCTGGAGAGGGGTGCGCGCGACATGGTGTGGGAGCGGAGGCGGGGCGGGAGCAGGGGCGGGGGCGGGAGCGTGAGAGAGAGGAGATTGGGGAGGAGCGGGCCCCTTGTCAGGCACGGCGCAGCACGACACAGACGTTTGCGCCGCCAAAGCCGCTGCTGTTGTTGAGGATCACACGGGGCGCCTCGGGCAGGGTCTGTCGCAGGATGCGCAGGCCCTCGCAGCCGGGGTCCAGGCGCGTGATGTTCGCCGAGCCCGGCGTGAAGCCGTCGCGCAACGCCAACGCACACAGTCCGCTCTCAAGGGCGCCCGCGAGCGAGAGCCCATGCCCGGTGAGCGCCTTGGTGCTGCTGATGGCGGGCTGCAGCCCGGCCTCGGTGAACAGCCGCCTCAGGGCGCGCGCCTCGGAGAGGTCGCCGATGGGCGTCGAGGTGGCGTGGGCATTGACATAGGAGATCTCGGAAGCCTGCACGCCGGAGTGCCGCAGGGCATTCTGCATCGCCGCCTGCAGGCCCGCGCCCTCCGGATGCGAGATGGCGACATTGTGCCCGTCGGAGGCCTGCCCCCACCCGGCCATTTCACAATAAACCTTGGCTCCGCGCCGCGCCACCTCCTCCTCGCTTTCCAGGACGAGCACCGTGGCTCCGCCGGTGCCCACGAAGCCGTCGCGCGCCGCGTCAAAGGGACGGGATGCCTGGTCCGGGTCGGTCTGAAGGGAGAGGGCGCGCATGCTGGCGAAGGGCAGGATGCTCTCCCGGTTGCAGTCCTCGGCCCCGACCACCAGCATGCGCTTCTGGCGCCCGAGCACGATCTCGTCGTGCGCGAAGCCCAGGGCGTGTGCCGACGAGGCGCAGGCAGAACTGAAGCCGCACGAGGCGCCCTTGATGCGCAGGTGGGCGACGAGGTTGAAATTGAGCGTGCCCGAGATCGAGGAGACGACGGCAAGCGGGGAGACCCGCATGACACCGTGGTCATTCATGCGGGTCAGCAGGCCGTGCAGCATGTAGGGCGAGCCGCCCGAGGCGGCGTAGAGGCCGGTATCGGCATTCGAGATGTCCGCCTCCGACAGGCCGGCGTCGGCAAGGGCCTCCCTCATCGCACACCAGGCATAGGCCACATGCGGGCTCATGCCGCGCAGGACTTCACGCCGCAGGCTGACCCCCTCGGGCAGGGTCCAGTCCTCGGGGTCGAGGGAGCTCACGTCAAAGCCGCGCACGGGGGCCGCCACCTTGACCGGGCAATCCTCGCGCTGGAACGGTTCAAACAGGGTGATGCCATGCCGCAGGTCGCGCAGGCTTTGGGCCACGCTCTGCGCGTTGTTGCCAATGCTGCTGATGAATCCCAGTCCGGTGATATAAACCTTGCGCATGAACGAAAGGACCATGCTTGGCGTGAATGGTGCCGAGCGGCAAGTCCCGGCTGCGGCGGCGCGCGCTTGAACCTTTGTTTTACGAGCGCAGGGACAAAAGGACGGGGCCGGCTCCCCCAGCGCCGCGGCACGACGAGCGCAAGCGGGGCAAGCTCAGGGGCAGCCACGGTCGGTCGCTCCGCCACGCCAAGGGCCTCCCTCCGGTGTCAGGCCACACGGCCCGTCGGGTCAGTCTCAGACCGTCACAGGCGAGCTCAGGCGGATTCCGGCTTGGGCATCAGCCCGAAGGTGAGCGTGAGCTCCTCCACCATGACAGCCTTCTCCTGCCCCACGCGGATGCTGCCCTCGAAGGTGGCCAGGGGGCACTTGCTGCGCTTGGGCTTGATGGAGAGGCTCAGTGTGTCGCCGGGGCGGCAAATGCGATGTGCACGAATGCCCTCGCAACCGGTGAAATAGATGCTGCCGGGCGTGACGATCTGCCCGGCCTCGACCGGCATCGCCTGGATGAGGTAAAGCATGGCCAGCTGGCCGATCGCCTCGATCATGATGGAGGCGGGCATGACAGGATTGCCCTTGAAATGACCCTGCAGGAAGAACTCCTGCCCCGTGATGCGGTACTTGCCCTTGGCACCGTCGGGACCGACGGAGGCTTCGTTGAGAAACAGGAACGGAGGCTGCACGGGCAGCACGGCTGACAACTCGTCCACGGGTGTGAAACGGGCGGGGGCTGCGGTGGGCACGCCCCGGATCTTGGCATCAATGAAAGCCTTGATGTCGCCAATGTTACGCAAGTTGCGCAACTCCTCATTATTGATGGACATCTGAAGCACCCCTTCGGCCAGGATGACAATCTCCATCATGGTGAGGGAATCTATGCCGAGGTCCTCTACAAGGCGCAGGTCGTCATCGCCCTCACGCAATTTTGGACGCAGGTCGGGCTCCACAAAACGCTCGATGATCCCCATGAGGATGGAGGGGACATGCTCATGGTTGCCGGTTTTGCGAAACTGCACGGCGGCCTCGAAGGCGGACGGGGCGCAACGCCGGAGCGACTCGCGCAGAAGGGCCTCATCCTCGGCGGTAAAACGTCTTGTGGAAGATGAGGTTACAGGGGTTGTGCTTCCTGCGGGGGCCGGGACGGAATCAGGCATGGCTGCCCTCTGCTATGCCAGCGGTCTGCGGCATGTAAACCCATTTCTCGCCCCTGTGCCGAGGACCTCAAGCTCAGGCCCATGTGGACGATAGGACTGGGGTTGGCATTCAACCTGGGCATCCTGAAACAGACGAAGCCGGGCATTCTTGCACTCGCTGCAGGGGCGCTCGGCTACTGCATTAACCTGTTTGAATTCAGCGTACTGAGTAATCTCACGCTGTACTTTGGCGGTTTCCTGGGACTGCTCATAGGCGTCACCCTGGGGCCTGGTTATGGCGCCCTGACCGCGGGTATTGCCGTCAGCCGGACCCTGCTGGCCGGCGCACACCCCGTCGGCTTCGTCCTGGCGGTCGCTGAAGCCGCCCTGGTGGGGCGCTCCGTGCAACGGGGCCGGCATACCGTCACCTCGGATCTCCTCTTCTGGGGCATCATCGGCTTCCCTTCCTGCCTGCTATATTTCCTGGTGCTCAGCGACTATCCCCTGCCCACGAACTGGCAGGTGCCCGTGACCTATGCGGCCAACGGCGTCCTGATGGCCCTGGTGGTCCAGCTGTTGAGCCAATCGGGACGCTACATTTCGGCGCTCTCCGACAAGCCGCCGGTCCCGAGGCCGGTGGAGACCCTGCACAGGATGCTATCCCTGCGTTTCAGCGTGATCGCAGCGCTCCCCCTGGGCATGTTGGGCCTTCTGGTCGGGCACTCCTTCGACCTGGAGCTGCAAAGCCGGGCGCGAAGCGAACTCCAGGAGAACGCCCGCCAGATCGGCACCATCCTGGACTCCCTCATCCAGGACCATCGCAGGGCGCTTGAGGCCATCCGCCCCGAGATCAACACCCCCGGCTCCTTCGACGAGGTCCGTGCGCAGCGCCTGCTGGCCCAGGCCCGTGACTCCTACCCCTCCATCAAGAACATCATCATCGCGGATTCGACAGGCAAGGTGCGCGCCGCACAGGCGGACCCGCAACGCCGCGAGTTCACCCCGTCGGACGTTTCGCACAGCGAGTGTTTCAGGGAGGTGCAGCGCCTCGGGCGGCCCCACGTGGGAAACGTCTTCAGGGACGATGGCCGGGCGGGAAAGCTCTACATCGCCCTCGGAGTCCCGGCGATGACCGAACAGGGCCATTGCTGGGTGATCATGGGCTCGCTGGACCTGCATGAGGTGA
>JAHFTI010000507.1 GCA_023265535.1 Opitutaceae bacterium | reverse complement strand
GCCGTGGATCATCCGCATAGAAACCGACGGGCCGACAGCGGGTGTAGTCGATGGCGAGCAGAGAATCGGGCTCGGCCGGAGAGAGCCAGGAGGGCAGCCCGACTGAGTTGGCCGAGCGCAGCAGCGTGACCTGTTGGGCGACCTCCGCGCGTATGCCGCGGTCGAGGTTTTCCGGTGAACCACCTACAAGGAGCAGCGCCGGTCCGAGAACGCGCTGGAGATGGAGCAGGGCTTTTTCCCTTCGTTCAGGCAGCATGTCACACTTTTTGCGGGGCAGTTCCCGGGCCGCTTTCAGCAAACGCCCGAGCTTTTCAGCCAATTCCCCCGCGCGGCGGGTTTCGAGCGAGCGGACGGAGTCCTCGAGCAACACGTGAAAGCCATTGAGCACGGAATCGCTCGTGATGAAGACAGGTCCTCCCAGGTAGACCTCGAAGGACTGTTTCACGGAGCCTCCGAGGGCCAGGTGGTGCTCCTTCAGGGAGACGAGCTCTGATTCTGACAGGCCTCGTTTTTTGGCGGCAGAGGCCCAGTCGTAGGCATCCTCTGCGGTGGGAAGGCGCGATTCCTTGGCGAAGTATTGGGCGGCTCCTCCCCTTTGTGCGGCATGCCGTTTGTCCCGCTCGTTTTGCAGCAGCTGACCCGCAGTGAGCGCCTCTTCTGGGTCCTGCCTGACGGGTTGCTGTGTGCCCTCAGCGGCTCCCTGTGTCCTCTGCTCGGGAGCCCGGGACGCCGGGAGGCCTGATTCCGAGGAACGCGTGGGGGCAGGGTCCGCGGCCCTGAGGCAGGGGAGCAGGGCCAGGCCAAGGCAGAGGGCAAGGGCCGGGACAGGGGCCAGCAGTCTTGGGGCACGAAGGGGGGAGGTTCGCATGAGTATGGAACGTACTAAGGCCTGAGATCTTAGGGAAGCCTTGAGGGAGGGAGGGTCGTTTTCGCCCGCCACCGCGCAGCGACGGGAGCCTTCCACCTGTTGTGATTTAGCCTGGTCCTCACAATTTGGTTTATAGTGAGGCTGAACCTAAGCATGCTGCGGGGCATGGAATGGCTGAACTATCATCACCTGCTATATTTCTGGAGCGTGGCCCGCGAGGGCAGCCTGGTGGCGGCGGCGAAGAGCCTGCGGGTATCGCCCCCCTCGATCTCGGCGCAGATCAAGGCGCTGGAGGAGAGCCTGGGTGTGAAGCTCTTCAGGAAGAGCGGCCGAAGGAACATCCTGACAGAGGAGGGGCACATCGCCTACCAGCAGGCGGAGGAGATCTTCAACCGGGGCAAGGATCTCGTGAGCACGCTGCGCCAGCGCCCGACGGAGAGGCCCATGACCCTCAACATCGGGGTGGTGGATTCGCTCCCGAAGCTGGTGACGGCGGCGGTCCTGAAGCCCGTGTTTTCTCTGTCCTCCGTGAAACTGGTGTGCCGCGAGGGCAAGATCGACGACCTGCTCGCCGCGCTCGGTGCACACCAGCTCGACATGGTCCTGGCGGACGAGCCCGCCTCGAGCAGCCTGAACTACCGCGCCTTCAACCATCGCCTGGGCGTGAGCGAGATCTGCCTGTGCGCGAAGGCCTCGCTGGCGGAACGGCTGCGCCGGAATTATCCGAAGCGCCTCGACGGGGCCCCCTTTCTGTTGCCCGTGGAAAACACTCCGCTGCGCCGCAACCTCGAGCAGTGGTTTCGCGCGCGCGGGATCCAGCCGCGCGTCGTCGCCGAGATCGAGGACCTTGCGCTGATGAAGGTGCTGGCCTCGCGCGAGGACACCGTGGTGCCCGTGCATGAGGTCGTGCTGCGCGACGCCGTGGAGGGCTACGGCCTGCGGCGCCTGGGCCCCGTGGGTGGATGCCGCGACGAGTTCTTCGCCGTCACGGCTGAGCGCCGCATCACGCATCCCGTCATCGAGCTGCTGACGACCCACGCGCGCAAGCTGGTGTTTGCCTGAGTTCAGGCCGCCGGCAGGTGGCGCGCCAGGGCCTTGCCGAGATCGGAGATCTCGTAGGGCTTTGGCACGACATCGATGAAGCCGCACTCGCTGTAATTGGAGAGGGAGAGCTCGCTGCTGTAGCCGCTCGACACGATGGCGCGCGGCCGAGGCTGGATGTCGGCGAGCTTTTCCATGACCTGAATGCCTCCCTGGCCGCCCGGGACGGTGAGGTCGAGGATGAGCAGGTCGAAGGGTTGGCCTGAGTGCAGCGCCTCACGGAAGAGCCTGACGGCCTCCAGGCCATCCGCGGCGGTCACACACTCGAGGCCCAGGCGGCGCAGCATCGCGGAGGCGAGACGGCGCACGTCGGGTTCATCATCGAGCACGAGCACGCGGCCGCGCAGCCTGGGGAGGATGTTGGCCTCGTGAGGCGCGACGGCCTCGGGGCTGACGGTGGCTGCAGGCAGCCAGATGCGGAAGCAGGTGTCCCTGCCGAGGTGCGATTCCACGGAGATGTGGCCGAGGTGCTTGCGCACGATGGAGTGGACCGTTGCGAGGCCGATGCCGTTGCCCGTTTTTCGGGTGGTGAAGTAGGGGTCGAAGATGCGTCCGAGGTGTTCCGGGGGAATGCCCGGGCCGTTGTCCCGCAGGGTGAGGCAGATGTAGTTGCCGGGCTCCAGGATCGGGCCGAATTCGTCCCCCACCTTCTCGTTGTGCAGGTGCACCATCAGGAGGCCGCCCTCGGGCATGGCCTGCACGGCATTGATGACGATGTTCTGGACGACCTGTGAGATCTGGCCCTTGTCGACATTTGCAGGGAGGAGGTCGGGCGCGAAGTGGAATTCGCAGGCAAGCTTGGAGCCGCTCACGCTGAAAAGGCAGACCTCCTTCACGATGTCGGCGATCATGATGGAGCTGCGCACGGGGGCGCCGCCCTTGGCGAAGGTCAGCAGCTGCTGGGTGAGATCGCGCGCACGATTCACGGCGCTGGAGGCGTCGCGTATCGATTCGCGTGTCTCGTCTGAAAGTCCCGGGTCGTTCACGGAGAGGGAGAGGTTGCCCATGATCACCGTGAGGAGGTTGTTGAAGTCGTGTGCGATGCCTCCCGCGAGCAGGCCGAGGGATTCGAGCTTGGAGGCGCGTTGCAGGTCGGCCTCCATGTGGCTTTCGCGCTGGAGCTGCTCCCGGATCTGCCGCATCTGGCGGTTCACCCTGCGGCGCAGTGCCACGACCCAGGTGGTGAAGAGGAGGATGGTCACCAGGAGCGAGGCGGTGATGGCGATGATGCGGGAGCGCGTGAACCAGGAAGGGGTGGCGAGGACGCCGATGTCGTCGGCATCGCGGAGATGAAGCTGGAAGCCGAGCGGGCGCCCCAGCTCGTCGTACTTGAGCTCGTAAACGCCGGTCAGGAGGACCTGGCTGCCGGGCGGGCAGGTGGCGTCCAGGGGCGTCCAATGGTGGGTGGAGATGAAGGCCTCGAAGAAGCTGCCATCCTGCTGGAGGGCGAGGCGGGTCTGGCTTCCAAGGGTGGCGGCATCCACCAAGGTGGCGTTGAGGCGTGCGAGGCGGCCGTCGGTTTCCTCATGAAGGCTGGAGGCCTGGCTGATTTC